>PEYL01000071.1 GCA_002774415.1 Candidatus Portnoybacteria bacterium CG08_land_8_20_14_0_20_40_83
AAGAGCAGCCTGAAGGCTGGGGAACTAACCCCAGTTATGGGTCTTTAGAGAAAAAGGTTGCCGCCAAAGAAATCTTTGGCTTGAACCTGCGCTTGGCGAGCCGCGCTGTGCGCGGCGAGCCAGTGTTTCCTTACCTTTCCGCGCTTCGCGCGGCAAAGTCCGTTGGCAAAATTCCTGAAAGTTTAATACTGGTGGTCCAGGTGGGAATCGAACCCACACGCCCTTACGGGCACGACATTTTAAGTGTCGCGCGTATACCAGTTCCGCCACTGGACCGAGGGTAATTACGATTTAAGATTAGGATATCCAAATTTTATCAAATTTATCTTTTTTGTTTTAGACCAACCTTTTAATTGCCTCTAGTTTAGTATTGTATTTTTCGTAATATACTAACTTAACAGGCAACTTACTACATAAGTACTTTGAGCCTCGTTTATTATTATGTTCAAATAGACGTCGCCTTAAATTATCAGTATAGCCAACATAAAACGATAAATCGTTACATAGTAAAATATATACTTTATACATAAAACCATATCAGCCCCTCGGCAAGCTCGGGGCACCTCGACTCGCTTCAAAATATAACATTTCAATATTTTTGAATGTCGAGTGCCTGCACCGAGCGAGCCCGAGTTTACGAGGGCGAGTCGAGGTGGTGTTTGTTGGAAAAAGTCAGAACTCATTTTGAACAAAATCCCGACTGATTGCCGCCCTGCGGGCGGCAGAACCAAAACTGAACGCTCGGGCGGGCAAAAAGGAAGGGTTTGGGGAAGGAATTTTTGCCCGCCCTTGCTTTCGCCGCCTCGGCTAATCTTCAGTATCCGTCCAAAATATAATACGCTTTTCGATAAAAGATACAACCCAGAAAAATATAATTCCAATAAGTGCCGCCGCGATAATCGCACTAAACATTTTTACAATTTCCAAATGATATGAACTAATTAAAATTACAAAACCAATTCCCTTGTTCGCTCCGACAAATTCGCCGACAATGGCACCGACTATCGCTAAAGATGTTGAAATTTTTAGTGCGGAAAAAATGTATGGCAATGCTGTTGGAAAGCGGAGTTTGCTAAAAATGTGCCATTTATTTGCTGAAATACTTTTGAAAAGATCAAGCGCTTCAATATCAACATTTTTCAAACCCTTGACTGTATTGACAATTGAAGGGAAAAAAGAAATTAGCGCAGCAGCAGCTACTTTGGAAAAAATTCCATTGCCAAACCAAAGAATCAAAAGCGGAGCCATTGCCACGATTGGAGTTGTTTTTAGAGCGATAGCAAATGGATATAAACTTTTTTCCAAAGTTTTTGAATGTACGAAAGCGACAGCAGTTAAAATACCAAGAACATTAGCAATCAAAAAACCTAGAAAAGCTTCCCAAAAAGTAACCCCTGCATGAAAAAGTAAAGAGCCAATGCTGTTTGAAAAATCAACGGCAATCGCGGAAGGTGTAGGTAAAAGATATTGAGGAACAGAAAAAGCTCGCACTAAAAATTCCCAAACTCCAACAATGAGAAAGAAAGAAATTATTGGCGAAAACCAATTTATGATTTTTTTAATTTGTTGCGTAGCCATGTTATATATTGAAAATATTCCTTTGATTGTTTAACTGCGATAGTTCGAGGAAACGGCAGATCAATTTCTTTAATCTCGTCTATTTTTGCAGGCCTTTCTGATAATACAATAACTCTATTTGAAAGAAAGACGGCCTCGGAAATCGAATGTGTTATAAAAATAATTGTTTTATGCGTTTGTTCCCAAATTTTTAATAATTCAAGATTAAGCCGTTCTCTTGTTAATTCATCAAGCGCACCAAATGGTTCGTCCATTAATAATATATCAGGATTAAAAACAAGAGCACGAGCAATTGCGACTCTTTGCTTCATTCCGCCGGACAATGCTTTTGGATAATATTTGCCAAAACCTTTTAGTCCCAATAATTCTAATAATTTTTCCGATTCCGCGAAAGGCGTTTGGTCGCCAATAATTTCTAAAGGAAGCTCTATATTTTGCAAAACCGTTCGCCACGGAAGAAGAACGGGATTTTGAAAAACAAAACCAAAATCGCGACGCTTAATTGCGATATCAAGAGAGCTGTCTTTGATAGTTATATTGCCGTGAGAAGGTGGAAGTAATCCGCCTAGAATTTTTAGCAAGGTTGTTTTGCCACAACCAGACGGCCCAATAACACTAACAAATTCTCCCTCTTTAATTCTTAATGAAATATCATTAAGAACATTGAGAGAATTAAAAGAATGTTTAATGTTTTGAACATCAATAAAAGACATTATGGTAAAAATTCGGTAGTAAAAGTTTTATCAATATCTACCGCCTGTTTCGTAAATCCTTGTTTTAGTAACAGTGTCTGCATTGATTCCCATGTGGCTTTATCCATAAATCCGACTGGATTGCTGTCAGGTTTTACTAGCGGAATACTAGCGTTCATCATTTTTGTTTCGTGTTCGCGATTAAGCTTGTCGCTATATTGAAGCGTATATGTTACCGCTTGTTCTGGATTTTTTAATACTTGTTCCCAACCCTTTATCGTTGCTTGCACAACTTCGCGTACGACATCTGGTTTATTTTTTATCATATCTTCAGTGGTAAAAAGCGTGTCGGCATAAAGATTAACATTATAGTCGCTAGGCCAAATTAAATTTACAGGATAGCCCTGTTCTTCGGCGGTAATTGGCTCATTGATAGCGTAGCCGGGCCAAACATCAATTTGCTTTGTAAGAAGGGGCGTAATATCAAACTTAACTGGGATTTCTTCAAATTTTTTAGTATCAACGCCCGCGTTGCTCATCATTGCTCGATATGTCAATTCTTCATTCCCGCCTAATTTAACACCAACTTTTTTGCCGATAAATTGTTGGGGAGCAGTAATTCCAGAATCTTTTAGCGTAAAAAGAACAAATGGGCTTTTGCGATAAATTACTGCGAGAGCAACAACAGGAATGCCTTTTTCTCTAGCCAGTAAAATTTGATCGGCACCAGTTACGCCAAATTGGTCAGAATTACCCGCAACCATTTGTATCGCCGGGAAATCAACGCCACCAGCATTTAGTTTTACATCTAAACCACTTTTTTTGTAATATCCTTCTTTATCGGCATAATAAAATCCCGCGAATTGTGCTTGGTCAAGCCATTTAAGACGAATAGAAATTTTCTCTCCATTTTGACCTTTATCAAATTTTACTGCCCAAAAAATACCACCTATGATTAAAACAATAACGACGATTGCTAAAATAATGATTGAAGATTTTTTCATAGTTTTTACCTTTTAATTATTAAAACATTTGACCTTGTTTATATTTTACCCCCCGAACTTTTTGCAATACTTTTGCTATTTTATCAAATCATCAACACTAACCGCAAGCGCTTTCGCAAGTTTTTCCAGTGTATCTAGCGTTGGATTTTGGTTTTCGCCCTGCTCAATTTTAATAATTGTGTTATTGGCGATATCGGCGAGTTTGGCGAGCCGATCTTGCGAAAGCC
>PEYL01000018.1 GCA_002774415.1 Candidatus Portnoybacteria bacterium CG08_land_8_20_14_0_20_40_83
ATCTGCTGGCCGTTGATTGTTAATTTGACAGAATATTCTGCTTGGCCTAAAATTCTGATTGAAGAACTATTAATTGTTAGGTCTTGTGCCGGATAATCCAAAACAAGTCTTGGCGGAGCAATTAAATAATCCAGTTGATAAACCAAATAACTTAAAATTGCAAGGAAAATAATGGCAATCACCGCCCATCGTATTCTTTTTGGCGTAATAATTATTTTTGGCGAAGACAGAGAAGGCAATTTTAAAATTTCTTTCTCATTCTTTGAGCTGACTGCTTTGAATTCGTTTTGAATCTGCCCCAAGATTTCATCTGGGGGCAGATTCAAAATCTGACAATATTTTTTTAAAAATCCCCGGATATAAACAAAAGCGGGTAATTTTTTATACCTGCCCTCCTCTAATTGTTCTAAGTATCCAAGCTGAATTTTTGATATTTCGGCAAATTTTTTAAGACTGAACCCGGAACTTTCTCGCGCTTTTTTAAGACGCTGGCTGAGCGTCTGCGGCCCCTCCTCTTTTTTGTTAAAAGGTTTCATCTTGGTTTTCAAAATGTTCTCTTCCGGATTCCGGGCTCAAATAAACTTCCCGCGGTTTGGCGCCGTCTCCAGGCCCGATAACTCCTTTATTTTCCAAAATATCAAGCAGCCTGGCGGCTCTGGCATAGCCGACTCTCAGACGGCGTTGCAGGAGCGAAGCAGAAGCTTTTCGCGACTCAACCACTAATTTTTTTGCATCTTCGTAAAAGTCGTCATCAAATTCTCCTTCGCCGCCAAAAAGGCCTGTTTGGCCCGATTTTGCCTGGGCAATTTCTTCAGTAAATTCTGCCTTTGCTTGCTTTGACAAAAATTCGGAAACCCGTTTTATCTCTTTCTCGGAAATAAAAGTTCCCTGGATTCTTTTTGGCTTTGATGCGTCTCCGGAAAGAAACAGCATGTCGCCGTTGCCAAGAAGTTTTTCTGCGCCTCCTGAATCAAGAATTGTTCGGGAATCAATTTGCGAAGCAACCTGGAAAGCGACCCGAGAAGTAATGTTTGCCTTGATTAAGCCCGTTATGACTTCAACCGAGGGCCGTTGGGTGGCCAAAACCAGATGAATGCCGACTGCTCTGGCCATTTGTGCCAAACGGACAACCGTTGCCTCAACATCGCGGCCGTGCGAAGCCATTAGATCCGCCAGTTCGTCAACGATAATAATAATATACGGCAGAGGCTCTTCCAGGTCGCCGTCAATAAATTTTTTATTATACGCAATTATATCGCGCGCCTGGACATCCGAAAGAATTTCAAATCTTTTTTCCATTTCATTTACTGCCCAGCGCAAAGCATTTATCGTTGTCTGCGCGTCAACAATGACTGGTGTTAAAAGGTGCGGCAGACCGTTGTAAATTGGAAATTCAACTCTTTTTGGGTCAATTAAAATAAGCTTTAAAAAATTAGGCGCATGCCGGTAAAGCAAGCTTAAAATTAAAGTATTTAAACAAATTGTTTTGCCCGTTCCCGTTGCGCCGGCAATTAAAAAATGGGGCATTTTTTCCAAACTGGCAAAGACAGGAGTGCCGGCAACATCCCTGCCCAAAGCGATGTTCAGCATTTTGTGGTCTTGATTAAATTCCGGCTGTTCCAATAAATTTCTTAATCTGACCTTTGTCACTGCTTTATTTGGAATTTCAATACCGACTAATGAACGGCCGGGAATAGGCGCTTCAATTCTTATCGGATGGGCGGCCAAAGAAAGAGATAAGTCGTTCTGTAAAGCCGTAATTTTTGAAAGCCTAATTCCTTGAGCCGGCCGCAGGGTGTATTGGGTCACCGTCGGGCCGATATTGACCTCGGCCATTTCAACTTCAATGCCAAAATGCTGGAGCGTGCGTTTGATGATGTTGGCGTTGGCTTTGATGTCGCCGGAAGTCGGTTCTCCCGAATCGGCTTCCAATAAATCAAGCGGAGGCAGCTTGTAATCTTTAAGCGTCATTTTGCTGGCCAGAATTAATTCAAATTCCGGCTTTTTGCCGCTTTCTTTTTTTATTTTTTCTTCCTCTTCAATGCTTCTGACCTTAAAAGACGGGGCCGGCAGAACTTTTTTTATCATTGAGCCAAGGGCGGATTCTTCTTTTTTGGACAATTGAGCTTCGGCTGGCATCTCTTCTTTTTCTTTTTTACCCAAAAGTTTATTGATCAAGCCAATCAAGGAGATATTGAAAGTTATTAAAATTGAAATCAAAACAAGTGCCAGAAGTATTATATATGTGGCATAGACTCCGATTGCTTTTAGCATCGGCCAGACGACCCCAAACCCGATATAGCCGCCGCCGTTTCCTTCAACGCCAAGTCGCCCGGTTAGCACCAGCTGGAAAATTCCCAGCAGCGCGATCAAAAATATGCCGATGCCGATAAACGGCGTGCCGTAAATGTCTTTGTGAATGGACATCAACATTGCTACACCGACTAAAATTGAGGCAAGCGGCAGTAAAAAATAACCGGCACTGCCAAAAATCAACACGCCGAATTGATAAAAATAATAGAGAAAATTATGAGGAAGATTGTTCCCGCTAAAAACGCTCAATATCGAAATCAAAGCAAAAACAAAAACTAAAATAGCGATTATGCCTTTTTTGGTTTCATCAGCTAAATCAAGCCTGGGCTTTTTGCGCGGCTTTTCTTTGTCTCTGTAATTGTTGTTTTTTGCCATACCCGGTAGTAGAAATTCGGCTAAAAATTCTAAAAAGTTGCCCAATAGTGAGTTTTATTTTGCGCGGCCGTCAGGCGGCCGCGCCTGCCGAATTTTCACTACCGGGCATATCTCTCTTTAAATTGTACTCCTGCCAAAGATATTCGTCAAAACAAAAATCCACAGCATTGCTACCATGGATTTTAATTTTTTATTTCAAGCGAGTGAGTAAAATGAAAATAAATTTTCATTTTCGAGCAAGCGCAGAAAGCAAAGAGTTAATACCCTTTATTTGTCTTCTTTATCTACCAGCCTTCCCCCTTCTTGTTGTTCCGCCCAGTCCTGGCGGAAGCCGGTACCGGCCGGAATTAATTTTCCGATAATGACATTTTCTTTGAGACCTTTGAGTTTGTCTTTTTTGCCGGCAATTGCAGCACCGATCAAAACTCGGGCCGTTTCCTGGAACGAAGCGGCGGAAAGCCAGCTTTCGGTCGTCAAAGAAACCTTGCTGATTCCCATTAAAAGCTGGACAGCGGTGGCAGTATCGCCTTTTTTTTCTCTGGCTTTGTCGTTTTCCAGCAAAAATATGCTTTTTTCTACGACATCGCCGACCAAAAGATCTGTGTCTCCCGTATCCTTAACTTTAACGCGCGAAAACATCTGCTTAATAATAATCTCAATATGTTTATCATTTATTCCCTCGCCTTGGGACATATAAATATTCTGTACTTCCTTTAAAATGTAGCGCTGGACTGCTTCTTTCCCTACCAAACGATAAAGCTCTTTCAGATCCAAATGCCCTTCGGATAACTGCTGGCCCCTTGTTACTAAATCTCCTTGTTTTACCCAAATGCCCTGATTGGTCGGCACAATATAATTACGCGTCTCGTCGCTGAATGAAAATTTCTTTTTTTGTCCTGGTTTTTTGGTTTTCAGCTGACCGCTGATTTTAATTATCCGCTGATTGTCCTTCTCTTCGATTTCAACAACTTTTCCGTCCAGCTCGCAAATCAAGCTTTTGCCCCTGGGGGGCCTGCATTCAAAAATTTCTTCAACTCTGGGCAGACCTTGGGTGATGTCGCCGCCGCCAGCCACTCCTCCGGTATGGAATGTCCTCATGGTCAGCTGGGTGCCCGGTTCTCCTATTGCCTGAGCAGTGACAATTCCTACTGCTTCACCTAATTTTACCAGCTGATTATTCCCTAAATCATAGCCGTAACACATCTGGCAAACGCCGTGGCGGGACTGGCAAGTTATGACTGAACGGACTTCTATTTTATTGATTTTTGCTTCATCAATTTTTTTGGCTGTTTGTTTGTCAATTAATACGCCTTTTTTTGCCAAAACTTTTTCTCCGATTTTAACATCTTCGTGAGCAACGCGGCCAATAATTCGGGAAGCTAAAGAGCGGCCGATTTCAACTCCGTCCTCGCGATAAATATAGATGCCTTTTCTTGCGTGGCAATCTGCTTCCCTGATCACAATATCTTGAGCCACATCAACCAGCCGGCGAGTTAAATAACCGGCGGTTGAGGTACGCAAAGCGGTATCGGCCGTGCCTTTTCTGGCGCCGTGCGTGGCAATAAAAAATTCCAGCACATTAAAACCTTCCTTAAAAGAACTCTTAATAGGCAGCTCAATTATATCGCCGGCCGGGTTAACCACTAGCCCCTTCATACCCATCATCTGACAAGTCGCTCCCCAGGAGCCGCGAGCGCCGGAAGTAATCATGCTATAAACCGGGCCGTTAGGATCTAATTCCTTAACAACCAATTTTGAAACTTTATCAATCGCCTCAAACCAAATTTCAATAATTCTGGCCCGCCGCTCTTCTCTGGTAAAAAGACCATCCAAATACTGACGGTGAATAGTTTCTACTTCCTTTTCCGCATTTTCCAAAATTCCTTCTTTTTCAGGAGGGACCCTAAGGTCGGTCATGCCCCAAGATATGCCCGATATAGTTGCATATTCAAAACCAATTTCTTTTATTTTATCAAGAATGGCAGCCGCTTTTTTGATTCCGCATTTTTCAATCACTTCGCCTATCAAAGCCAGCAAACTTTTTTTATCCATCTCTTTATTATAAAAAGGAATTTCTTGCGGCATTTCGCGATACACTAAAAGTCGGCCAACACAGGTCTCAACTATTTCTTTTTTGTGTTCGGAATTAAAATCGCTTGTTAAAATTTTTATTTTTGCCCGCAAATCAATTTCGTCAAATTCATAAGCTAAAACCGCTTCTTTGACGCCGCCAAAAATTTTTCCTTCGCCTTTCAAATGTTCTTTAATTTTTGTCATCCAAAAACACCCTAGTATCATGTCCTGCGTCGGAATGGCAATCGGTTCGCCGGTGGCAGGCTTTAAAAGATTATTTGCCGAAAGCATAATTTTTCCTGCTTCTGCCTGCGCTTCCCGGGTCAAGGGCAAATGGACAGCCATTTGATCGCCGTCAAAGTCGGCATTGAATGCGCGGCAGACAACTGGATGGATTTGAATAGCGCTGCCTTCAATTAAAACTGGCTTGAATGCCTGGATGCCTAAGCGATGCAATGTTGGTGCCCGATTCAATAATACAAATTTATCCTGAATGACTTCTTCTAAAATCGCCCAAGCCTCGTCGGTTTCCTGCTCAATCAGTCGCCCGGCTCCGCGGATATTGTGGGCGAGGTCGCGCTCAACCAATTTTTGAATAACGAACGGTTTAAATAATTCCAGAGCCATGTGCTTGGGCAAACCGCACTGGTAAAGTTTCAAATTGGGCCCAACGACAATAACCGAACGGCCGGAATAATCAACGCGTTTGCCCAATAAATTTTGCCTGAATCTCCCCTGTTTACCTTTGAGCATATCGGCTAAAGATTTAAGCTGGCGTTTTTGGCCCGTAGCAGCCATAACCGGTCCCTGGCCGCGTCGGGCAGAATTATCAATCAATGCGTCAACCGCTTCCTGAAGCATTCTTTTTTCATTACGGCAGATGACTTCGGGCGCATTAAGCTCAATCAATCTTTTCAGACGATTGTTTCTGTTGATGACGCGCCGATATAAATCATTTAAATCGGAAGTGGCGTAGCGGCCGCCATCCAAAGCAACCATCGGTCTCAAATCCGGCGGCAAAACAGGCAAAACCGTCACGATCATCCATTCGGGCCTTATTTTTGATTTTATCATTCCTTCTATCAGTCTTAACCTTTTCATCGTCCGTTTTTTTGAAACATCGGTAGAATTTTTTATTTCTGCCTTAAGTTCCTCTTTTAAGACTCCTAAATCAGTTTCTTTTAAAATTTTCCTGATTGCCTCTGCTCCAATGCCGACTTCAAAAACTTGACCATATTTCAAACTGAGGTCAAAATAATCAATTTCAGAAATAATTTCGAGCTTTTTTAATCCTTTGAGCTCGGCAATGCT
The DNA here is from genome assembly GCA_002774415.1 of Candidatus Portnoybacteria bacterium CG08_land_8_20_14_0_20_40_83. GTDB lineage: Bacteria > Patescibacteriota > Minisyncoccia > Portnoybacterales > GWB1-42-6 > CG1-02-40-82. Next base: position 6,073 of record PEYL01000018.1, read on the forward strand.
TTTATCCCTCATCTCTTTTATCTTTTGTTTTTCCGCGCCCGAAGAAGCCGTTTTTATTTTTTGCTTATATTCTTTTTCAACTTCTTGCAGGGTTTTTGTTCTTGCCGATTCATCAATATTAGTGACAATATAGCTTGCAAAATAAATCACTTTTTCAAGTTCCTGGACCGAAAGATCCAAGACGAGGCCAATCCGCGAAGGCACGCCTCTTAAAAACCAAATATGCGAAACCGGCGCGGCCAGCGTTATATGGCCCATCCGTTCGCGCCTGACGATTGAACGAGTCACCTCCACTCCGCATTTGTCACAAACTATACCCTTATATCTGATACGTCTGTATTTGCCGCAATAACATTCCCAGTCTTTTTCCGGGCCAAAAATTTGTTCAGAAAATAAACCGTCTTTTTCCGGCTTCTGAGTCCTATAATTAATAGTTTCTGGCTTCAAAACTTCTCCGTGCGACCAGCCTAAAATCTGCTCGGGCGAGGCGAGCGTTAATTTAATTGCTTGAAAATCAGATACTTTGATAGACACGATAATAATGCAAAGTGCAAAGTGCAAAAATCAAAATGACAAATCAAAATTCAAAATTAGCTAATGCTAAAATTGATTTTGACTTTTATCCATTTTGCATTTTACATTGTCATTTTGCATTTTGATATTTGATTTTTGATTTATCTTTCCCCTCTTTCCTCTTCTTCTTTTTTGACTCCGATTAATTCCACTTCCAACCCCAGGGCTTTCAATTCCGAGACCAATACATTAAAGGATGCGGGCACATTGGGAGCTTTTATGGTCTGGCTCCTGATTATCGCATCATAAGCATTTGCCCGGCCAACCACATCATCAGATTTTATAGTTAACATTTCCTGCAAAGTATAAGCTGAACCATAACCTTCCAAAGCCCAGACTTCCATTTCTCCGAAACGTTGCCCGCCAAATTGTGCCTTGCCGCCCAAAGGCTGCTGGGTAATTAAAGAATACGGCCCGATTGAACGCATATGAATTTTATCTTCAACCAGATGATGCAATTTCATTATGTAAATTTGGCCAACCGTTACCCTCTGGCCAAAAGGCTGGCCTGTCTGACTGTCATATAATGCAACTTTTCCGTCTTCTGGCAGGCCGGCTTCTTTAAGCTCCGCTTTTATCTGTTCTTCATAAGCTCCGTCAAGCGCAGGAGTGATTGCCCTGAATCCTAAAATTTTAGCGGCCCAGCCCAAATGCGTTTCCAGTATTTGCCCGATGTTCATGCGCGAGGCAACTCCCAAAGGATTTAAAACTATATCAACCGGGGTTCCGTCAGCCAGATAAGGCATATCTTCAACGGGCAATACTTTTGAAATCACTCCTTTATTGCCATGCCGTCCCGCCAGCTTGTCGCCAACCATCACTTTTCTTAACTGAGCCACTTCAACTTGAATTGTTTTTATGACACCCGCCTGAAGCTTGTCGCCTTTTTCTCTTGAAAAAACTTTTATGCCGATAACTCTGCCGCGCTTGCCGTGAGGAAGGCGCAACGATGTATCTTTAACATCTCTTGCTTTTTCTCCGAAAATTGCCCGCAGCAATCTTTCTTCAGCAGTTAAATCAGCTTCTCCTTTTGGCGAAATTTTACCGACTAAAATATCGTTGGGGCCGACTTCTGCGCCAATTCTGACAATTCCTTCTTCGTCCAGGTCTTTTAGCCTTTCTTCACCGACATTGGGAATATCGGGAGTTGTCACTTCCGGCCCGAGTTTTGTTTCTCTGACATCGCACGAAAAATCTTCAATATGAATCGAGGTAAACCTGTCATCTCTGACTACCTTTTCAGAAATAATAATCGCGTCTTCAAAATTACCGCCTCTCCAGGGAATAAAGGCAACCAGTAGGTTCTGGCCAAGCGCCAAATATCCCTGGTCGGTTGCCGCGCCGTCGGCCAAAACATCACCCTTTTTTACTTTTTGCCCCAATTTAGCTATCGGCCGCTGGTTAATACAGGTAAACTGATTGGTGCGCATAAAATTGCGCAGATTATATACGGCTCTTTTTTTTCTTCCTGTCTTTGAATCTCTGCGATCGGTTTCAATTTCAATATGCGAAGCATCTAAAACCACAACTTTTCCATCATCCTCGGCAATTAAAAGCTGGCCCGAATAAAATGCCGCTTTCTCTTCAACTCCGGTCGCCACTAAAGGCGCCTGCGGCTTGATACAGGAAACTGATTGACGCTGCATGTTTGAACCCATCAAAGCGCGGTTTGCATCATCATGCTCCAAAAACGGAATTAAAGACGTCGCAATTGAAATGCATTGCTGAGGCGAAACATCCATAAAATCAATTTTTTCTTTTTTAGTGATTGATGCCTGTCCTTTAACTCTTGCCTCAACCCGCGATTCCAGCAAATATCCGTCCTTGGAAACAGGGACGCCGGCGTGGGCGATATCATGCTTTTGCTCTTCAAAAGCGTCCATATATATAATCTCATTGGTCACTTTGCCGTCTTTGACTTTTCTGTAAGGACATTCCAAAAATCCAAATTCATTCAACCTGGCATGGCCGGCAAGATTGCCGACAAGGCCGATATTGGGACCTTCCGGCGTCTGAATCGGGCATATTCGGCCGTAATATGTAGAGTGCACGTCTCTTACCTCAAATCCGGCTCTTTCGCGCGTTAGCCCGCCCGGCCCCATTGTTGACAGCCGGCGTTTATGTTCAAGCTCGGCCAGCGGATTTACCTGGTCCATAAATTGCGAAAGTTGTGAAGTGGTAAAAAATTCTTTAACCGCAGCCATAAAGGGCCTGGCATTGATTAGTTGAGCAGGAGTTAAGGTTGCAATATCAAGAGTGGTCATTCTGTCCCTGATTATTCTTTCCATTCTGGCCATGCCAACTCTTAACTTATTCTGTAAAAGCTCGCCAATTGTCCTTAATCTGCGATTGGCCAGATGGTCAATATCATCAGGCTGGCCGTCAGAAGCATTATTCAGCTTGATAATTTCTTTGACTACTGCCACCAAATCCCCCGGTCTTATAATCCGATACTCTTTTGTTAAGGGAGTATTTAAGCCCAGTCTTTGGTTGAATTTCCAGCGGCCAACTTTTGCCAAATCATATCTTTCAAAATTAAAAAACATTGCCTCAATCATTTGCTGGGCATTGTCAACCGTCGCCAAATCGCCAGGCCGCAATCTTTTGTAAACTTCAATAAATCCTTCGCCTTTGTTTTTTGCTACATCTTTTTTAATTGTCGCCTCAATATATTTTATGTCGGGGTCCAAATCCGCATCCTTGAATATCTTAAACAATTTTTCATCCGTTTCAATGCCAAAAGCCCGCAAAAGCGAAGTTATCGGCACTTTCCGTTTACGGTCTATTTTGACGCTTATAGAATTATCCAAGTCAGTCTCAATTTCAAGCCAAGCGCCGCGATTAGGAATAATTTTTGCGCCAAAAAGCTTGCGGCCACGGTGTTCTGAAGTTGTAAAAAATACCCCAGAAGAACGGATTAGCTGGGATATAATCACCCGCTCAACGCCGTTGACAATGAATGTTCCTCTAGCCGTCATCAAAGGAAATTCGCCAAGGTATATTTCCTGTTCTTTTGCTTCGCCGGTTTTTTTGTTAATCAATCTCAATTTTCCGCGAAGAGGCGCCTCGTAGGAAGCATTTCGGTTTTTCGCCGTTACTTCGTCGTATTTTGGCTCGTCCAAATAATAATCAATAAAATAAAGCTCCAGTTCTTTTCCAGACCAGTCGCGGATTGGAGAAACTTCTTCAAATAATTCTTTTAGGCCGTGATCCAAAAACCATTTATAAGAGTTAATCTGTGATTCAATTAAATTGGGGAGTGGGATTACCGGGGTGTGAGTTCCAAAAAATTTTTCTTTCATTTTAACTGCGACCTGAATGACACGAATTACTACTCGAATGTCTAGGATTAATTTATCCGAGTAATTCGGGTGTATTCGTAATTAGGGCCGCTTTTGACAAACAAATAAAAACATAGCCAAAATCAGCCCTTTCGGGCCGGGCTTTTTTGGGTTTATTTTTTGGTTAATTGCTTATTAAAATCAAGGAAAAACCCTTTAATTTTAACCAACTATATTTAATAAAATACGATATTACCAGTTTATTACATTTAAAAAATTTGTCAAGTGGCTGTATAATGCAACCCAATTTTAGACTCGTAATGTTTTTTGAATTCAGAACCGTTGTCTGTAAGCGCATAGAGAAAGTTGAAAGAATACGGAAACACTTTCAGGCATAACTCAAAGAATTCCTCGGCTGCTTTGGATGCGTGGGATTTCGTTGCCCAGGCAAAGTTGAATCTGGTATAAATATCTTCAAAAGTTATCACATAACGTCTTGTGCCGTTGATAAACTTTTCAATAGTGTCTAACGCGATTAAATGGCCAGAATACTCGGGTTTTAGGCTCTTTGGCTTACGTAATACCTTCTGCCTGTTCGCTTTCTTTATCTTTCCAAAGTGCGATATCTTTTGAGGAAAAATCCTCATCTTTTCCGGGTCGTCTGAAATGATGCGGGCAACGGTTCTGGCTTTCGGACATTTCAAATTGTTTTCTTCGCAGAATGCGGCTAACAACGGATATGCTTTTTCGGGGCCGAGGTTAGGATGAAGCGGGTCGTATCTGATTTGTTTAATCTTCTGCCTTACCTCAAACGACCATTCTCTTTTGCGTCTGGTTTTCGGAATACGTTTCTTATCATTCAGTGATTCCAGTTTTCCTCCGCTTTCCTTCAGCTTCTTTTTCCAAAGGAACAGGGTCGGCCTGCTTACGGGAAAAGCATCCACTGTTGCCTCAAGGCCGTGCTTTTCCCAAAATACTAATACTTTGGCCTTGTATTTGGCTTTTTCTGTGAGCATACGGTATTTTAATCCATCTTCGTAAAGATTTACAAATCCCTTAATACCCGCAAACTTACAGTGCCAGTGATTGCAGAACGCCATAAGGTTTAAGGCCTTACGGGGTCTAATATGTATCTGGCATTATGCACTAATTAGCATCTAAACATCCCAACATTCTTCCCTAGTATTATTGAAATAGTGCGAACCGTTTTCGCCGCCTGCGGCGGCGAGGAAAGCCCCCCGCGAAAAAT
>PEYL01000054.1 GCA_002774415.1 Candidatus Portnoybacteria bacterium CG08_land_8_20_14_0_20_40_83
AATCAGTCACCGCCTTTTTAAATTTATCGCGGATTTGTTCCGCGGTGTCAACCAAATATATACAGCCGGCAGGGTCTATGTCGGATTTTGACATTTTGCTAGTCGGGTTTGTCAAGCTCATAATACGCGCGGTTTCTTTTTGGATTATTTCGCCGGGCTCTTTAAATGTTTCGCCGTAAAGATTATTAAATTTTCTGGCGATGACGCGCGCTATTTCAACATGCTGGCGCTGGTCTTCGCCAACCGGCACGGCTTCGGCGTTATACAATAAAATATCAGCGGCCATCAAAACAGGGTAATCTAAAAGGCCAACATTAATATTAGCCTTGTTTTTTATAGCTTTTTCTTTAAATTGGGTCATTCTTTCAAGCTCGGCTATGGGCGTGACCGTATTTAAAATCCAAGCCAATTCGGCGTGCTCTTTGACATGGGATTGCACGAAAATGATTGACTTTTCCGGGTCAATGCCGGCGGCCAAAAGGATGACTGCCGTATCAAAAATATTTTCTTTTAAAATTTTCGGTTTTTGATAAACCGTCAAGGCATGCCAATCAACCACGCAATAAATGCAGTCGTAATCTTTTTGCAATGGCGCCCATCGGCGCACCGCGCCAAGGTAATTGCCAATATGCAAATTCCCAGAAGGCTGAATGCCGGAAAAAATGCGTTTTTTCATGTATTTATAATGACCCGGCGTGCTGATACGCGGGATTTTAGTATGTTTGCGTTTATGTCGATTTAATTTTATTCAACAAATCATTAAAAATTTGCGAGATATTTAAAAGTTCCGACCATTTTTTCAGATATTTTTTATCCACCTTAGAAATTCGCAAAACCGATTCAACATCCTCAAGTTGCCTAGTTGATCGGCTCTCTTTATACCAAACAAGTTTGCTTAAAATCAGGTCTTCCGGTGAGGTAAAATAAATGGTTTGTTTGCCTATTTTTTTTGCGATACGCCGTTTTAACCTGATTTTTTCAAATACCTGATTTTTTAAGATCCAGAAATCAACTTTTAATCCGCTGGCTGGATGAATAAAATTAAATTCACCCTGCGTACGAAGCGCCTCATGCATCGTATGTTTATCCAAGTAAACATCTTTGTCAATTTTCAAAAGTTCAGTGGCGAGCCGGTCTAATTTTTGCAAAGCAAGCTGAATAACTATATCGATATCTGCGGTGAAGCGAGGACGTCCCCAAACAACAGTGGCGATGCCGCCGGTAATGAAATACGGAATTTCCAACTTTTCAAAAATTTTACCTAATTCTTGCAGCAGTTTTTCTTGTTCCATTCTTATTTAATTCGTTTAAATTTCGCGCGAAATTAAAAAAATTACTGGCCAAATGAATCTTTTGTCCGGCCGACATACTTTTAAAAAGCGCATCCTGCCTGTCTTGGATTGTTTTTGGAGTTTTGTCTTTATATAAATTTCCAGACGGCTGAATGCCGGAGAAAATGCGTTTTTTCATAATGTTTTAGTGGTGTCATCCTGACGAAAGTCAGGATCCAGACCTGGATTCCGTGTCCCGCCATAGCTTTAGCTATGGCGGGCAGGCAAGCACGGAATGACAATAAGAAATTATTTTAAAAATCTCCCCCAACCCCTCTTTTTTAAAGAGGGGAGGCCAATGCTTGTTTTTATTATAGCCCGACGGTAAGTAACAAAGCTAATTAATTATCAACAGTACACGGAAAGCGCAAAGCCCTTCGACATCGCTCAGGACATTACCCGGACGCGCTCACCCGGATATAAAATCCGTGTCATCCGGGTGCAATCCGTGTATCTGTGTCGCCTTTGCCTAGACTTCAATTACAACTGGAAGTACCATCGGACGTCTTTGCGTCTTGTTATACAAAAACTGCCCTATTTTGTCGCGCAGGTTTTCTTTGATATATGTCTGGTTAATAGGGGAATGTCCCTGGGCGGTTGCCTGATGCACTATTTTTTTGACATTCTGGCGTACCTCATAAAGCAGTTCTTTTGATTCGCGCATGTAAATAAAACCGCGCGAAATTATATCGGGGCTGTTAACCACGTGTCCGGTTTTTGAATCTACCGTGACAATAATAACGAACATTCCGTCTTTGGCCATGGCCTGGCGGTCGCGCAAAACAATGTTGCCGATATCGCCGACGCCCAATCCGTCAACGAAGACATATTCAATGGGAATTTTTTTGCCCGTGACAGACAATCCGTTCTTTGTTATTTCGGCAACGCTGCCATTATCCAAAACAAAAATGTTTTTGCGGGGAAAACCGATTGATTCAGCCACTTTGGCGCCTTCTCGCAAAAGATAATGATTGGCGTAAACGGGAATCAGGTATTGGGGCTTTACCTGTTGGATTAAGAGCTTAATATCTTCAATTAGCGCATGGCCGCCGCCATGAACGTCCATTATCTCTTTATGGATAACGTTGTCGCATTGGCGGTAAAGATTGTCTTTTAAGCGCTGAATTGAGCGTTCGTTGCCCGGAATGACCGAAGATGAAAAAATAATCGTATCTTCTTTTTTTAGATGAATTTGCCTATGCTCGCCGTTGGCAATTCTCATTAAAACCGCCCGGTCTTCGCCCTGAGCGCCGGTGCAGACAACAACAATTTTATTATCAGGATAGTCATGGATTCTTTTTACGTCAATCAAGGTGCCCTGATTAAATTTCACGTAACCGAATCGTTTGGCAATCTCAATGTTTACCTTCATGGAATAGCCGTCAATCGCCACTTTTTTGCCGAGTTTCTCCGCAATATCAATAATCCAGGCAACGCGTTCTACCATGGAAGCGAAAGTGGCGATAATGATGCGGCCGGGCGCTTTTTGGAAAATTTGTTTAATATTTTCATAAATTTCCTGCTCCGGTATTTGGTGGCCTTCTTTGGTTGAACCAAGGCTTTCCATCATTAAGACCGAAGGGACTGTTTTTGTGTTCCAGCGGGCTAAATGCGAAAAATCGGTCGGCTGGCCTGAGACCGGGTTTAGGTCATAACGCCAGTCGCCCATATGAATAATATTGGCCATAGGCGTGCCAATGATTACGCCCAGAGCATCCATAATGCTGTGGGTGGCGGGAAAAAAGTTGATTTTAAAATTACCCAGAGACAAATTTTCGTTCTCTGATTTTATCTCATAAGCTTTAAGGAATTTAGTCAGCTGCGCTTCCTCAAGTCGTTTGCGCACAAGCGCCAAAGTCATTTTTGCGCCATAAATCGGCGGCCAGTTAAGCTTTTGCATAAGATGGGGGATGGCGCCGATATGGTCCAGATGGCCGTGCGATAGCAGCACCCCGCGGATATTTCTTTCTTTTCCTTTGAGATACCTTGCGTCGGGAATAATATAATCAATTCCGGGCATATCCTCTTCGGGAAACTGTAGTCCCATGTCCAAAATAACGATATCATCGCCATATTCAAAAACCGTCATATTTCGGCCGACTTCTTCCTGGCCGCCCAAAGGAATAATCTTTAGTATATTTTGTTGTTGGCGCGGTGAACGGGCTTTTGGCTGTTCCATTGGTCCGCGCTCAGAGCTCTGTTGTCTGCCGCTTCTCCTGAATGTTTGACCAGAAGAATAGCGGCGTCTATTTATTTGTGTAACCACGGTAAAAATTAAAAATGCAAAGTGCAAAAATCAAAATGACAATTTAAAATTTAAAACTAGATCATTTTGATGATTTTACTGTACAATTTTATATTTTGATTTTTTAATTTTGAATTAATTTGTGCCGAGGGCGGGAGTTGAACCCGCAAGCCCGTAAAGGCACACGGCCCTGAACCGTGCATGTTTGCCAATTTCATCACCTCGGCATCTTCACTAAATCATGAATAATTTTATATTTTCTTTTTAGACAGGGAGCTTTTGAATTCGGATATAGTTTTAATAAGAGAGCGAGTGATTCTTTCTTCGCATAAGTAAGAATATGCATACTTTCACTTTTTCGAAAAAAACCGTTAATATTTATAAGTCTTTTTGCTGTAGTTTGAATCCATTTAAGATGCACCAAGCTCGCAGAATTAAAAAGAATATAAAGCCGTTGGCTATTTGGATAAATTGGATCCTGGAATCTACGAATGCAGCCGTCGCCGTCTAAATGTCCGCGTAAAAAATGGAAAAAATATCTGTCAGGAATTTTTAATGTCGTTAATTTTTTTGTTTTGTTTGGCATTAAGCCAATATTAACCAACCAGCGATATAATATTATGTTCCCGAATTGTATACGGAAAGAACTTTTCTTTCTGGTATAGCCGCTAATCTTGGCTGCTATCCTATTTTTAATTTTTAAACAATTTTTAAAAGTCTTAATCAGCTGTGTATCATTAGACGTAAAATCTATATGCCGACCGTCATTTGAGAGACTTCCATCAGTTGTTATGAGTCCGACGACATAAGCTATATCACAATTCCAAATGATATTTTTTCCTTTTGGTCTCATTTTTCAAGATTTTTATATTCTCCCATATCTATCCTTAAATCTGATAA
>PEYL01000014.1:0-2075 GCA_002774415.1 Candidatus Portnoybacteria bacterium CG08_land_8_20_14_0_20_40_83
CAATTACCAAGTCAACTTCCGCCAAACTAAATAAAACCCTGAAAAAATATAAAAAATGCCTGATTCCGGTCGGCAGTTTTTTTTCAGTTTTGTAATGTAAAATCTTTACCGCATTCCCCCGTTTTTTAAATTCCTCGGAAAGATTTTTAGCATATTGCGCCGGCCCGCCGATGTCGGGCGGATAGATTCCTGTCGTGATTAATATTTTTATATTTTTTGACATTCTCTATTTACTAAATTTTTGCTTCGCTTAGGGTTCTTTTGGCAAAATACCACAAAACCAACTCATAAGCGCCAAAAAGGACTCCCGAATAAACTAAATCACCCAATAATGTGTTTCTGAAAAATGGCAGGGCTAAAGTAAAACAATTAAAAAGACCAGCCAGCGTATGCGGATACCAACTAAAGAAAGCCCAAACCGCAAAATTAGTAACCAAGAAAAAAACCACCGAAGAAACCAAAGAGGCAAATATGACATTATACCATTTCAGCCGCCTGCTCAAAAACCAGCCAATAAAAAAAGCTAAGGCGATAGAAACATAGACCGATGCCATCACTTGCCAGTCATAAAAACCGATGAAATAATCGCTGACCAGCATGGCGGCTAAAGGCAAAAATATTCCCCATTTTTTCCTTAAATAACAGCCCGAAAACAGCGCCATGGCCGCAATCGGCGTAAAATTGAACGGATGCTTAACCAGTCTTGAGGCAGCGGCCAAAAGTATAATCAAAACGATAATTAAAATTTTTGTTTTGTTAGACATTTATTATAATTCCTAGTGAGTCCACAGGCGAAAGCTTGCTTTCATCTGGGACGAACGACGGAATTTCAAGCGTTGTCATGCTCCGTGACAACGCTTATATTTTACTTCTTATTGACTCTTTTATTTTTTTGGGCGGCGAAATTTTTAATTCAGCTAATATCTTGCTGCTAAATTTAAATAAACCAATAAGAAACCTTAAAATCGGACTGAATAAAACGGTCTCTATTTTCTGGCCAGGCCGCATAGTGCCATCTGAATTCACCGTGATGGCGCCTCTCTGAACAAAAAACTTTCCTTGCTTTAGATTTTCCAAGATTTCTCTCTGCGACAGTTTTTCAACGTCAGCCACCAAAAATGGTCCGCCCAAATGAGAAAAACGGTGAAAATCTATACCGCCATAAGCAAAAATATTATTTTTTTGGCGTAATTTTTTCAATAATCTTAATGCCCTCCAGCGAGGAAAAAATTTACTATCATAACAAGAATTCCAAACTTCCAGACCGTCTATCTGGAATCCTTCAATACCATCCGATTTGATTTTATAAGGATGAGCCCAAACTATAATCGCACCTGACGAACGAAGTTGTGTTAAATCATGACTGTTCTTTAATGATTCGTTTATGCCGATGACCAAAAAATGTTCTCCTTTATTTTCCAATTCCAATCCCGGTATAATTATAAATTGCTCATCGCTTAATAATTGACATTCTTTTAAAATTTCTTCTATTTTCTCTGGTAAAAAATCGTGAATGTGTTCTGTCAACAACAAAAATTGGAATCCCTGTTTTTTCAAAGATTCCTTTAATTCGTTTAGGGAAATCTCGCCATCATGCGAGTATTTTGAATGAACGTGACATGTACCTTTGATTTGCATTTTTACTACACAGTGCAGCGCAATTTTCGCACGAGGACTGTTTGAGTGCCGCCGAGGGCGGCACGAGTTCCGCAGAAGAAAATTGCGCTGCACTGTGCAACTTATAATCTTAATAGACTATTTACCACTTCCATAAAAAATGGCTTAGCGTCGCTTAATGATTCCACGTCATAATATAGATTTTTCTCAAAAAATTTAAAAAAATTGGCGACGGTTTCGGCTTTGTCGGGATATTTAATACCATCTATTCTTCCTCTATCCAATAAAACCGAAAATAAATTTTTGCAATCAGCCAGCAAATGGCGCGATTTGATATTTTCTTTATACAAAAAATCTGGTTCTACTTTTTTATTTTCAGCCATCAAATAATAAAGATAAGGAAAATCAACGCCCGCATAAATCGCCAAGGGCAGCGACCCCCAAAAACGGCCGTTAAT
>PEYL01000014.1:2171-4822 GCA_002774415.1 Candidatus Portnoybacteria bacterium CG08_land_8_20_14_0_20_40_83
AGAACGGATGCGTCTATGCGCAAAAAGAGCCAGGGGCCGCCCGTGCTCTAACAAAGCAAATATACCAAATTCTTCTCCTTGAATCAATTGCTGAACGAGCGGCGGCTCGCCCATTTTTGCCGATAAATTTTTAAATTCCTCTTTCAGCTGTTCCGGTGAAGAAATGTAAACTGTAGAAGCCAGCTTACCTTTTCCTTCCTGCCAGACATAGCTTTGGCGCGGCTTGATAATCACAGGATAAGACAATTCTGGCGCTAAATTTTCTAGTTCCTCTGTGCTCAAAACAAAATGAGTTTCGGGAATCGGAATACTATTTTCTTTGGCTAGGCACAAAGTTTTTTCTTTATTGAAAGCCGTATCAACGCTTTCTTTACTTGATAAAATCAATTCCGCATAAGACTCAATTTTTTCTCTTTTTTCAGAAACTGACAAAAATGTTTCGTCGCTGAATGAAAAAATAATTGCTTTTTCCTTTAATTTTTTCAGAATATCCAATAAATCCAAAATGAATTTTTCTTTATTTTGGCCAGGGGGAGTATAAACAAAAGTCTCGCCGCAGTAACGGGAAAATAAACTCATGGCTGTTTTGCGCGGAGCGCCGCAAACAACCTTGATGCCTTTTTGCCCCAGCGACCGCACCGCCGCCAAAGCGCTTTGCAGATGTCCGTCTAAAATAATCGCCGTCATGATAGAATAATTTTTATTTAACTGCTATGATTCATAGAATTTAAATATTCTGCCGTTTCCCCCATCGTCAAATTTTCCAAACTTCCTTTTTCCCGCCACAAATTCACGTATGAAAATATTTTTTCAAGACCGGCCAATAATTTTTTTGGGCTGGAGGCGATATTGAAAGGATGAAACCACAAATGAAAAATCTTTTTTTGCTGGACCGCTTTTTTTATGCCGGATTTTGATTTGGCCACCCGGAATGATATAGGCAAAAATTTAGCCCAGCCGTCTTTATGAACATAAAAATAACTGCCGGCCAGATTCCAAATCCCTTCTTGCTTTTCAGGACTGACTGCTCGCGTGGGCAGCATTAAATAATTATCAAAAACATGAATTGCTTTTTTTAATTTTGCCGGAAAATTTTTATACCAATTATCGTTTTCTCCTCTGAAACAAAGAAATTTATTCTTCTTAAGCACGTCCAAGTGCGCCACCATATTTTTGGGAAAAACAAAGGATTTGAGACCTACTCCCTGCTGCCAGGCTAAATTCCGGCAGACTTTAAGTTCCGAATCCAAACATTCCGGCTCGCAATCTTTGTCGTCAACAACAACATGAGAAAAAGTATGACAGCCGATTTCCTGCCGAGCCTTGCAGTTTAGGATTTTATAAACGATATCTTTGCCATACCATTCGTTCGCCTTCTGAATATTGCTTATAGGATCAACGTCAAACCAATCTCCTTTTAGCCAGCCGCATTTTGGCCTTACGATTTCCGGATGCTTCACTCCGTTTATTGGCCGGCAGCTGTCAAGAAAAAGATGGCCGACCATCGCCCAGGTTGCCTTAATTTTATATTTCTCAAACAAAGAAAGAAGTTCGTTAATAACTTGCCGCTCTTTTCTATAATACTGCATATACTTTTCTTCTCCGTGACTTCCCCAAGCCAATTCCGTATCAAGCGACAAAATAAAAATGCCTTTTTCTAATTTGATTGGTTGCTCGTCCATATTAATTATTCCACTCGCTTAAGACAATTCTATAAGGTTAGGCGATTGCCGATAAAAACATCGCGCAGCCGCGCCTCCAGTGACCAGCCTTAATCAATTAAACTTGACAGCGCGGCGAGCGTGAGCAGCGGCCGAGTGATTGTCCGATTTTTTTATCGTTCTGGCCGACTGCGGTTTTTAGAGGCAATCGCCGAGACTTTTGCAGAAAAAAATTGCGTTGCCCTGAGTAAATTATTTATCTCCAATCAGCTGATTGAAAATATCTTCCATCTTCTTGCTGACAAAATCCCAATTGTATTCTTTTTTAACCAGATCCAGTGCGTTAGCCCTGACTTTTACCAGCTCCAGATTATTTAAAAACATGATTTTAGTTACTGCCGCCGCGATGCTTTTTGGATTTTCCGGCTGACAAACAAAGCCGGTTATTCCTTCTTTTAAAAAATCGGAAATGCCGCCAACCAGTGTGCCGACCACGATCGGGCCCGCGGCCATTGCTTCCAAAAATGAACTGCCCAGCCCTTCGGTCAGCGAAGGCCGGATAAAGATATCGGAAGCTTTCAGGATTTTTGGCAAATTCTCGTGAGAAACCATTCCCAAAAATTTCACTCTATGTTCCAGGCCCAATTCTTTAACTTGTTTTTTCAACTGTTCTTTCAGAGAACCGAATCCGCAAATCGCAAAACAAACTTTTTCTGGCAAAATTTTGAGTGCGCTGATAGCATCGCCAATGCCGTTTTTCTTTTCCAGGCGCGAGACGGTCACCAGTATCAAAGCGTCTTTTCCAAAACCCAAAGAATTTCTTGTCTCCAGAATTTCCTGCTGGCTGAATTGCCGCGTGAAATTAACAATATCAACGCCGTTTGGAATAACTTTGCCTATTTTGCCTCCAAATCCCATCTTTAAGCCCCATTCGTATAAAAAATTTGAAATCGCCTGGAGGCCGTCAGCTTTGACAAAAATATTTTTGAA
>PEYL01000001.1 GCA_002774415.1 Candidatus Portnoybacteria bacterium CG08_land_8_20_14_0_20_40_83
CCGAAGGCAGGGTCAGCCACTGCAAATTAGGATACTGGCGGCGGCGGGCCGTCGGGTTAAATTTGCCGCGCAGCTTAACTAATGTTATACTAGTTTGAGAAGTTTTGCCGCAAAGGGCGCATTGTTTTGCCATAAATGTCGTTCGGGTATCGCCTCCAAAAACCGCAGTCGGCTGCAAAAAGGTAAAACAAATTTAATCCAGCCGCTGCTCAGCGCTCGCCGCGCCTTACTTGCATAATTAACAAATAGCTGGCGCGTCTGCGCGATGTTTTTCTCGGCAATACCCTCACTCTTAAAAAAATATAAAAAATTCAGCTTATCTTAATCTAACAAAGTCTATCATACAGTAAAATTAATTAATTTGCAAATATAATGTCTTTTCAGGACGCAATATTTCTATATATAATAATTATTTTTTCCGCCATTTTGCACGAATATGCCCATGGCTGGATGGCTTTAAGAGAAGGAGACCCGACTGCCAAATATGCGGGGCGGCTGACTTTAAATCCTCTGGCTCACATTGATTGGTGGGGGACTGTTTTGATGCCTCTGATTCTGCTTTTTGCTTTTCGTTTTTTCTTTGGCTATGCAAAGCCGGTGCCGATAAATCCCAATAATTTTCGCAATCAGCGAAGAGGATTAATTCTGGTTAGCTTTGCCGGCCCGGGCGCTAATTTTCTTGTTGCGTTGATTCTCGGGCTGTTTGTCAGATTTTATCCGGGCTTGAGCTTTGCTTCTTTTTTGGCGTTTATCGTGTTTATAAATATTTGGCTGGCCTTGTTTAATTTAATTCCAGTGCCGCCGCTTGACGGCTCAAAACTTCTTTTTGGTTTTATTTATGGCCGAGGAGGAAGGACGGTTGAGTTTCTTCGGGGTGCGGGTTCCTGGGCCGGCATTTTGATAGCTCTTTTGATAGCTTTTACTTTTTTGCCGTACTTAAGCCAACTTATTTTTACGTTAATTACGGGTGGAAGGATTGGAATTTTTTAAAGTTGTTGACATCAAAAACTTTCTGCGCTAAAATAGTCTTAACACTTGTATAACAATTTACGGGTTAAAATGGCTACGGCTTTTTTATTTTGTCTGGAGGCGAGTACATATTACAAATATTTACAAATTTACAAATGGATAAAGACAAGGTAATTTATCCTGAGCTAAGTTATAAAATCATCGGACTACTTTTTGGGGTATGGGATGAAATTGGATACAGTCATAAAGAAAAATATATCCAGAATGCAGTCGCAAAAGCACTAAGATAAGCAGAATTCCATTTAAGGAGCAGGTAAAGTCTGATTTAAATTTTAAAGACGCGAAAATAGGCTTATATTTTTTTGATTTCTTAATTGATAATAAAATAATCTTGGAATTAAAAAGACGGGAATATTTTTCAAAAAGCGACATTGATCAAGTTTTTTCTTATTTGAAAACTGCAAATCTAAAATTAGGAATAATTGTATGTTTTACAAGTAAAGGTGTTAAATTTAAGAGAATTTTAAATATCAGATAGATTTGTATATTTGTATTAATTTGTAATTTGTACAGAATTCATGCCAACCCTTCACCAGTTAATTAAGCGTCCCAGAAAACAGGAAAAATATAAACCTAAAGCCCCGGCGCTCTGGCGCGGTTTTAATGTTATCAAAAACAGGCCTTCCAGGTTCCCTTCGCCATTTAAAAGAGGGGTTTGCATAAAAGTATCTACAGTGACGCCAAAAAAGCCAAACTCTGCTTTGCGCAAAGTTGCCAGAGTTAGACTAACCAACGGCATGGAGGTGACTGCTTATATTCCGGGCGAGGGACACAATTTGCAAGAACACTCAGTTGTTATCATAAGAGGCGGAAGGGTTAAGGATTTGCCGGGCGTGCGATATCATATTGTCCGAGGAATTTTGGATACAACAGGAGTAGAGGGAAGGAAGCAACAGAGGAGCAAATACGGGGCAAAACGCCCGAAATAAAATACCGTTCGGGTGTCGCCTCCAAAAACCGCAGTCGTCTATAAATCGAAAAATATAGTTTACATCAGCCGCTGCTCACGCTCGCCGCGCTCCAATTGTTTATTTAAACAAATATACTGGCGCGTCTGCGCGATGTTTTTAGAGGCAATACCCTCACTCTTAAAGAAAAAATATGAGACGTAAAAGAAATTTTACAAGAGAAATTTTGCCGGACCCAAAATATCAAAATGTTTTGGCGGCAAAATTTATAAACCATTTGATGACCGGGGGCAAAAAGTCAACTGCCCAGGCGGTTTTTTATGATGCGTTTGATATAATTGCAGAACAAAAAAAAGACCCGATGGCGATTTTTGATGAGGCAATTAAAAATGTTTCCCCAGCTCTGGAGGTTAAATCGCGAAGAATTGGCGGCGCAAACTACCAGGTGCCGCGAGAAGTCAGAGGAGAACGCAGGATTACTTTGGCAGTAAGATGGTTAATTAATGCAGCCAGAGCAAGGAAAGGAATGTCAATGTCAAAGCGTTTGGCCGAAGAATTTTTGGCGGCTAGCCGCAACGAAGGAACAGCAATAAAGAAAAAACTAGATACGCACAGAATGGCAGAAGCGAATAAGGCTTTCGCGCACTTTAGCTGGTAAATCCATACGAATGTACGAATATTTACGAATATACG
>PEYL01000039.1 GCA_002774415.1 Candidatus Portnoybacteria bacterium CG08_land_8_20_14_0_20_40_83
AAGGCTTTGCTATGGGGCCCGCCCGAGCGTTCAGTTTGGCGCGCGAAGCGCGCCGTCAGTTCCGTTCAAAAAAGGTTCGGATTTGGTCATATAATTGCACCAAGATTAAACTTTCCGATTTTTGCCCGACCGATTCGGCCGCGCGAAGCGCGGCCAATCTCGTCGGACAAATTCCCGAAAGTCAAATTCTGGTGGGTGGGGTAGGATTCGAACCTACGAAGTCCAGAGGACGCGAGTTTTACAGACTCGTGCATTTAACCACTCTGCCACCCACCCTTTTTAATAAATTAAATTGTTTAAAATACTACTTAGCATTTGGTGTGGGGGCGTGCCCCCGAAGTCCAGAGGACGCGAGTTTTACAGACTCGTGCATTTAACCGCTCTGCCACCTACCCGTAAAAAATCGAGTCGAGAGAGGGATTTGAACCCACGACCTACTGTTTATCCCGCACCTTTAGCCTCGGAGCCGAGGAGAGGGATCGAACCTCCAACCTATAGTTTACAAAACTATTGCTCTACCATTGAGCTACCTCGGCTAAAGGTGCGGGACTCTGCCGCTGAATCTGCCGGCAGGCAGGCTATCTCGGCACATATGAGAGCACTTTTTTATACCAGTTCCTTCATCTTACTGATGACTTCCAAATCGTCGGGATTTAGTTTCAAAACTTGCCTAAAGCAATTCTTGGCGTCTTCTTTATTGCCTTGTTCGCAGTAAAAAAATCCTAAACGCTTATATGCTTCAACGCTGCGAGGATCCCGGGCAATCATATCTATGCAATTTCTCTCTTCATTCTGCCTCAACTCTTCTTCTGATAATATTACTTTTTCAACCGCTGGTTTTTTTTCTCCCTTTCCGTTTTTTACCTCTTCTTTTGCTTTTTGAATCGTTTCAAATATTTCTGCTTGGTCCAATTTTTCCAATACCTTAAGCTTCTGAATCTTTTTCAAGCGGTGCTGCTCCATCCAAGCGCGGGAACGGACCGTCCAAATTTGGGTCTTTTCTCTAGAACTGCCTATTAATTTCAGAAATAAATTGTCTATTTTCAAAAGCGAAAGTCTCAATTTCCGCAGAGTTTTTTCAAACCAAGCGGCAAGCGCCGGCTGATAATGTGAATAACGCAATCCTCTTAATCTCAAAATTATTCTTTGAAACAAAGCTTTCAACAAATATACCTGCTCCTGCCCTTCTTGGGGCTTGGCAGGCAGCTTTAAAAGCAAAGGGATTTTTCTGAAAATTATCACCGCCACGCCGACCAGACTTAAACCGGCTACAACCCAGGGAGCAATATATAAAATTAAATTCTTCATTTATCCTGTTAAATTAATTTTAATCTTTTATCCCTGCTAAATTTATGCCCAAAGCATATTTAACAGGGTGAATTAGATTTCTAATCTAGTGAATTTTCCGATTTTAATTTTTTCTCCGATTTTACCCATATATTCGCTAACCAAATCGCCAACTTTCTGCTCGGGATTTTTGACAAACGGCTGTTCAAGCAGGCTGATTTCCTCGCTGAATTTTTTCAATTTTCCTTCAATTATCTGATTTTGCACGGCTTGCGGTTTTCCTGAATTCTTCAGCTCTTCCATAAATTCATTTTTCTTTTTTGCCAAAAGGTCTTGGGGAATGTCTTGTACGCCAAGATATTGCGGATTCATGCTCGCCACGTGCAATGCGATGTCGTGGGCCAATTCTTTAAATGTTTCATTTTTGGCCACGAAATCCGTTTCGCAATTAAGCTCAACAAGCACTCCTATTTTTTTATTTGAATGCACATAACATTCAACAATCCCCTGTGTTGCTTCTTTTTCGGCTCTTTTCTCCGCCACTTGTTTTCCCCGCCTTCTTAAAAGTACCTCGGCTTTCGCAAAATCACCGCCTGATTCTTCAAGGGCTTTTTTGCAGTCGGCCATTGAGGCCAGCGTTTTATCTCTTAATTCTTTAACTTGTTGCGCAGTTATCATATATATAAGTGGTGTCCCAGGTTGGGTTACAAATTATCACGAATTCTGCCAGCCGTAGTTTTATTAAAACATTCCAGCTTTGTGGTGGTCTGGCTCGCGAATTTATACGAATTTTTATTCGTGAATATTTGTGACCAAATTAGTGATAAATTAGTGATTTTTAGCTTCTTTAATCGCTTCAACTATCGTGTCAACTATAATTTTGACCGAGGAGGCGGCATCGTCATTGGCCGGAATCAGAAAATCTACTAACTCCGGGCTTGTGTTTGTGTCGGCTATGGCGATAACTTTTACGCCGCTCTTTTTGGCCTCTCTCACCGCCAGCTGATTTTCTTTTAAATCCACGGCGAATATGGCTTCTGGCAATTTGGTTAGATTTTTTATTCCGCCAAAAATCTTTTCCATTTCTTCCAATTTTCTTTGAAAACCGAGCTGTTCTTTTTTAGTATATTTTTTTAATTCGCCTTCCGCCATTTTTTTCTCCAGGTCTCTGAAATACTCAAGCCGCTTGCCAATTGTTTTGAAATTAGTGAGAGCGCCGCCAATCCATCTCCGATTAACATAAGGCATCCCAACAGATTGCGCCGCCTCCTTAATTATTTTTTTGACCGGCGGTTTTGTGCCAATCAAAATTATTAAACCGCCTTTTGCGACGATATCTGTCACAAAATCTACTGCTTCCTTTAGCTTTGTCAGAGTCTTTGCAAGGTCTATTATGTGGACGGCATTTTTGGCGCCAAAAATATAAGGCTCCATTTTGGGATTCCATCTTGACATTTTGTGGCCAAAATGAACACCAGCCTCAATAAGCTGCTCGGCTGTGGGCAGTTTTATCTCAATCTTTTTTTCCGTCTGAACTGTATCGTTTTTTTCTTCGCTCATGCCAGGTAGTGAAAATTCGACTTGTTATTGATAAATTATCAATAGCTGAGTCGTCTGTTAAAATTATGATTACCACGTAGCAAAATCCAAGTTGCTTTTTGTCCCGCTTCGCCCAGCTTAGCTGGGCTTCGCGGGACGGTCGAATTTCTACTACCTGGCATAAAATTACACCAGTGTGCAAAAATAAACTAACCACTTTCCGGTAGTCAATTTCTTTTATCTGGTTTATAAAAACAGTATATATTAAAAACTAAAATAAATCAACCCCGCCAGAAGTCTTCAGTCGGCCTTAAGAACGGAGAGTATTTCTTCAGCGAATCGCCTTCGGTTTACTTTTGTCAAATTGAACAATCTATAGAGTAAAACTTCTAACGGGGTCAACAGCCCAATATTATGAATATAAAAATTATTGATTCCCTTGCCAGGCAGTGAAATTTTGGCATTATTATATAGATCGGCGCTTCTAGCGCCAGCCAAAATTCTACTGCCCGGCTTGCAGGGTAGTGAAACTTTGGCTTATTTTTAAATAATTCCTGCCGCCGCCGAAGGCGGCAGCCAAAGTTCTACTACCCTGCTTGCAAAAATTCTATTTTGTGATAAGATAAGCAAGTAATATCACGAATCATCTCTCGAATTTTTCACGAATGCTCCCGAATATTATTCGCGATTATTAGTGACTGAATTCGTGATTTTATTAGCGATTTTATGAAATCAGATATACACCCAAAATATTATCCAGATGCCGTTGCCAAATGCGCCTGCGGCAATACTTTCAAAGTCGGCTCAACAAAGCCGGAAATTTTTGTTGAAATCTGCTCTGCCTGCCACCCTTTTTATACCGGCAAAGAAAAACTGATTGACACGGCCGGAAGAGTTGAAAGATTCAAAAAGATGGTGGAAAAAGGAAAACAGATGAAAAAAGGCAAACGAAAATAATTTTTTGACATCGCAAATCCATCGACTTGCGATGTCGCTATATTAAATGACAGAAACACCGAAGGGCATAATCCTTGAAATCCGGGCCGGGACAGGCGGCGATGAAGCCGCTCTTTTTGCTATGGATTTATACAAAATGTATTCGCGTTTTGCGCAGAGCAAAGGCTGGGGGCAAAACGTAATAGATTCAAGCCCGAGCTCCATCGGCGGATTTAAAGAAATCGCGCTTGAAATAAATTCTGGCGAAGCTTATAATTTATTAAGGAACGAGGGCGGAGTGCATCGGGTGCAAAGGATACCCAAAACTGAAAAAAACGGACGCATCCATACCTCAACCGCCACCGTGGCGATTTTACCCAAAATCGAGGCTTCCGAAATCAAAATCAATGCCGCAGATCTGGAAATCACCACTGCCCGCGCGGGCGGGCCCGGCGGCCAAAATGTCAACAAAGTTGAAACGGCTGTTCGAGTACGCCACATCCCTTCGGGCATTATCGTTTTATCCAGAACCCAGCGCTCACAGGGACAAAATAAAGAAAAGGCGCTGGAAATTCTGCGTTCAAAAATATATGAAAGACAGCAAAGCCAGCAGTCAGAAACGCTGGACCAGCAACGCCGAGAGCAAATAAAAGGCGCGGAACGTTCCGATAAAATCAGGACATACAATTTCCCGCAGGACAGAATCACGGATCATAGAATCGGCAAATCATGGCATAATTTAGAAGAAATTTTAAATGGAAAATTAGATTCGGTTATCAAAGCCTTTGCGCGAAAAAAGGGAAATTAATAAATTATAAATTTACATCCACGCACCAATCCCGCCAGGGCGGGACGGTGCGGGGTTCCGCATTTTACGTAAACACGAGGCATTTATTTAAAAAGAAATTCAGTCGCGAGTTTACACAAAATGCTTCAGTTCTTACCAAAATCCACAAGGAGGACGCCCGCTTCGACGAGCGAAACGAGGCGAGGAGGATAATATTTAATCAACCATAAAGACTTTGCTGTCATTACTTTTAAAGCAAGCTTTATGGTTGGTGACAAAAAGGTTTTTGTGGCACCTGGAAGGAGGTGTCAAACATGGAACAGCTAAAAGGGGGTTCAAAAGAACCCCTAATGATGTCCGGACCAAAGTTCGGAGAAAAAGGCGGCTGGTGGTCGCGCTTTAGCAAATGGACGGGAAATAACCGTTCCAACCTCATTCTTTCCGTTATCGGCATTCTGATTATCGCCGGTGGAATTTATCTTTATTCCACCTATCAAAAATCAAATCAGCCGGGAAATCTTGAGGAACAAAACACGCAACAACAAAACAACCAAGGCGTGGTCAAGCCCGAACAGGTAAATATAGAGAGCCAGAGCAACCAGCAGTCAAGTGCGCAAACCTCAATGGATAAAGCGGATGTGATAAATTACGAAAATGCCAAATTCACGGTAAAGGCCAATAAGGGTGCCGGGGTCACACATCTCGCAAGAGCGGCGGCAAAAGAATATCTGGAAGCCCATCCGGAATTGAAACAAAATATAACTCCGGAGCACAAAATTTACATTGAAGATTATCTGAAGCGCAAGACCGGCTCCTTCCCTCTCAAGATTGGCCAAGAATTAATTTTCGATGACAATTTAATCAAAGAAGCGATTGATCATTCCCAGAAACTGAATCAAAATCAATTAAAGAATCTTCACAAATACGTTTTATTAGTTC
>PEYL01000029.1 GCA_002774415.1 Candidatus Portnoybacteria bacterium CG08_land_8_20_14_0_20_40_83
TTAACCCTGCCGCAGGTTCAATGGATAAGTTTTACTTTAAACGTCCAAGAAGGGACGGCTGATCTAATAGGAAAAGCGGCAAGCTATTCTTATTTGGCCAAACAGATTGTCAGTTTTCAAGATGCAAAATTTGAAATTAGCGTTTCCGGGATTGGATTAAAAAAAGATGGTGTTGAATTTTCAGCCCGGATAAAATTTGACCCGACAATTTTAAAAAATAAATAAATATCACTAATTTCTAATATCTCAGACGTGTGATGTGAAATTCCTTGGCTTAAATAAGCCGCATTTATTGCCTGAGCGAAGCCCGTAGGGCTGAGTCGAAGGCTTATCCAGACCCTTCGATGCGGCGCTACGCGCCTTACTCAGGGAATAAAATAGAGCTGAATTTCACATCACGCGTACTATTTCAGATATATTCGTGAGTATTCGTGATAGAATTAGTATTTTTTAGTGATTTGACAACATTGGCATGACCAAAGAAAGACTAATCATTATTGGTTCGTTATCTGCGCTGGCATTGGCCGTAGCATTTTTAATCATGCCCGCCCTTGATAGCCTAAACGCCGATAGGCAATTTGTCGCCGAAAAAAAATCTACTCTGGAACAAATAACGTCTTTTAACCAGAAAATTGAGGAAATGAATAGGCAATATAAAGCCGAAGAATTGGAAAGGCTATTATCTATTCTGCCAAAAGAAGAGGAGTTGCCCTCTCTTTTGATCCAGCTTGAAGCCTTGGCAACCGGCAATGGCTTGATTATGGAATCGGTTGATTTCAGCGAGATTGCGCAAACGTCTGAGACAGCGCCGCCTAGGCCGAGCCCAGAATTGCAGAATGTCTTCCCGCAAAGCCAAGAAACTTCGGGAGAATCTGCATCTTTAAATCCGCAAGAAGTTCAATCTGCGCTGTATAAGATTTTAGCGGTCAGGCTAAAGCTAAGCGGGGGATACGGCGCTTTTAAAAACTATTTGCAGGCAGTTGAGAAAAATTTAAGATTGATGGATGTTTCTTCTCTTGATTTAAATACTAGCTCCGGCACAGCCCAAAATTTCGCTTTTTCCGTTAATTTACAAGTTTATTATCAATAGCACACTAATAGCGCTACCCGAAAGCCCACCCGAATAAAATTCGGGTAATTCGGGTGTCCGTCAGCTGACGGATTTGGGTCATTTTAGTCGCTGTAAAAGCATATGGCTAATGAAAAACGGAGACTCGGAAATAGAGATTTGTTGATTTTATTCTTTCTAATCTCTGTCCTTGCCATCATTTCTTATTTTGTATTATTTGGATTTATTTTTGAGCCGGGACAAGAAAATTTCGGAGCAATCGCTCAAAATGTAATTGTCAATTCAGATTTAATGAGAAGAATAATTGGATTGAATTTAGATTTTAATTTTTTAAGGGACAGAAAATTTTCCAATCTGATAAAATACGGCCAGCTGCCAATTGTAGTTGAAGAAAAAGGCAGGGCTAATCCTTTTGAACCATATTAAAAAAATCCAAAATGCAAAATTTAAAAATCAAAATGACAAATCAAAATTCAAAATTAACTAAATTCAAAATTGATTTTATTATTTCCTCATTTTGAATTTTACATTGTCATTTTACATTTTGATATTTAATTTTTGATTTAATTCTGTGGCATCAATTAACGAGATAAAAAATGTTGAAGAGCGGGCAGCGCAGTTAAATGTGCCCTTTGCGAGCTTAGCCGGCAAAACTATTGCTGTCGATGTTTTGAAAGAAATTTCTGAAGAGGCCGCTTCTTTTTATCAATTTGTACCCATAGAAAAAAAGGGGAATATTTTGCAAGTCGGAATGGTTAACCCCGATGATTTAAAAGCCATGCAGGCGCTGAATTTTATCGCCAAGCGCCACAATTTTGAGCCGAAGATTTCAATTATTACCGCTTCCGATTTAAAAAATGTTCTTGTTCAATATCGGACGCTAAAAGAAGAGGTGGCTACTGCTTTAAGAGAACTGCAAGAAGAGCTGATTGAGGCCAAGCCGGAGGCAAGAAGGTCAAAAGCCCAGGAAGTTGCCGAGCGGGTAATGGCAGAAGCGCCGATTACCAAAATTGTGGCCGTTATGCTCAGGCACGCCCAGGAAGGGATGGCTTCCGATATTCATATTGAGCCTGAGGAAAATGAGGTGCGGATAAGATTCAGGGTGGACGGAATTCTTTACACCAGCATTATTTTGCCCAGAAACATTCATAGCTCAGTTGCCACCAGAATTAAAATTCTTTCCAATCTCAAAATAGACGAGACGAGAATCCCTCAAGACGGCCGGTTCCATTCGGTTATTGACGGTAAAAAAATCGATTTCCGCGTTTCCACTTTCCCGACATCATTTGGCGAAAAAGTAGTTTTGAGATTACTGGATCCTACGATTGGCTTATTAAATTTTGAGCAGCTTGGGCTTTCCGGCTACAACTTAAAAGTTATGCAGGAAGGAATAAAAAGGCCGTTCGGAATGATTTTGATTACAGGCCCGACCGGTTCGGGCAAAACGACCACTCTTTATGCAATCTTAAATGTTTTAAATGAATCGGGCGTCAACATCGTCAGTCTTGAAGACCCGATAGAATATAATGTTGAAGGAATTAGCCAATCCCAAATCAAACCGGAAATTGGCTATACTTTCGCTTCTGGCCTTCGTTCAATCCTGCGTCAGGACCCGGACATTATAATGGTAGGAGAAATCAGAGACGAAGAGACGGCTGATTTGGCCACTCATTCGGCGCTGACCGGCCACATCGTCCTTTCTACCCTGCATACAAATAATGCCATTGGCGTAATTCCGCGCTTGGTAGATATGGGAGTAAGCGGATTTTTGCTGCCGTCGGCGGTTAATATCGCTATGGCCCAAAGATTGGTCCGCCGGCTGTGCCCGCAATGCAAAAAAGAGGCAGACGTTGCTCCTCGGGCCAAAGAAATGATAGAAAAGGAGCTGGCGCAGATTTCGGAACAGACAAGAAAAGAATATTTAGATATTTTAAACAAAGAAATAAAAATCTGGGAAGCTCCGGGATGCAAATTTT
>PEYL01000092.1 GCA_002774415.1 Candidatus Portnoybacteria bacterium CG08_land_8_20_14_0_20_40_83
AATTTGCTCCACTTCGTTCCACAAACTTCTCATAATCCTGACGTTATACGCAATCGGGCTACGGCGGGCTTTGGATACATTTATAATCTTTTAATGATAGAATCATATTATGGACAAAAAAATCAAAATCTTAACAGAAAAACTAAAAGATGAAAGAAGTAAAAAAGTAATTTTTGTATCTCACTGCATCCTGAATGAGAACACAAGATATCTGGGTGGGGCTTTCAGAAAAGGATGTATTGATGAAGTAGTAGATGAAATACAGAATCAAGGTATTGGAATAGTTCAAATGAAATGTCCAGAACAGAAGGCTTGGGGCGGCATCTTTAAAAAACATATGTGGCGACCCCTTGGCTCAAAAAATACTTTCCTTTATAAGTTGAAAGGAGTGCTTTTGCCATTTTTCATTTGGAATACGAAAAGAATATATCGAAAGCTCGCAAAAGAAGTCGTAGCAGAAATAAAAGACTATATAGATTCTGGCTTTGAAGTCGTTGGTATTGTTGGTCTTGCAGGTTCACCTTCTTGTGGCGTAAATACGACATTAGATATTAAAAAATCCGCTGAAGTTTTGGCAAACACTAGTATTGATGATTTAGATAAAAATAAAATGAATGAATCTTGCATCAAAGAACTTTTGACCAAAGGAAAGGGGCTCTTCATTGAAGCATTGAAAGAAAAACTAAGAAAAGAAAGCATAAAGATTAAATTTTACGAACATGATTTAATTTCAGAAATGAATGGGAAGGACATTATATTAAAATTGTAAATTTGAAAGCCCGCATCCGCCCGACTTTCTCCGCTTCGCTCCGAACCACGCTGCGCTCTCGTTCCGCTATGCTCCACTCGGGGCACATAACCCGGGATAAAAGGAAAAATGCTCAGCTCGCATTTTTCCCAAATTTTGCTCCGTTTCACTTCGCAAAACTTCTTTTATCCCGATACGTTATATGAATAAAATTTAAGAATTGAAAAGGCGGCACAAAAAATTTTGGCGAGCGGGCAAAAAGGAAAGGGGATCGGGGGGAGGAAATTTTTTGCCCGCGAGCCGTAAGCAAAATTACGAAACAATTTTGCTTCAATCGGCGTCTGGATTTTGTTCAAAGAAAGTTCTGACATCGTCCAGCAGACACCACGATTACGGCGGAGGCGGGTTGCGGAGACGCGAGTCCGACTGTGTCCATCCGAAGCTTTACGCGAAGGAGGATTCTCGCCATGTCCACTTTATGCCAAAACGAGTTTTTATAATTCACGGCTGGGGCGGGAATCCGCAAGAAGGATGGTTCCCTTGGCTGAAAAAAGAGCTCCAGATGCGCGGTTTTGTCGTGCAAGTTCCCTCAATGCCCAATCCCGAAGAGCCGAAAATTGAAACCTGGGTTCCCTTTTTGAGCAAGCTGGTCGGTCAAGCGGACGAGAATACTTTTTTGGTCGGGCACAGCATCGGTTGCCAGACCATTATTAGATATTTGCAGACATTGCCCGAGGGCGTAAAAATCGGCGGCGCGGTTTTTGTTGCCGGTTGGTATAATTTGCGAAATCTTGAAACCGATGACGAAAAGCGGATTGCCGGGCCTTGGGTCAACGAGCCGCGAGATGACAAAAAAATCCGCCAGGCGGTTAATCGCGCGATTGCCATTTTCTCGGACAACGACCCGTTTGTCATTCCCGAAAATCAAAAATCCTGGGGAAAATTGATTGGGGCAAAAATTATTGTGGAACATCAAAAAGGGCATTTTTCGGGAGATGACGGCATAAAAGAACTGCCATCTGCGCTTGAGGCCATGCTTGAAATAGCCGGAGAAAAGCAATAATCTGCCACCAGGAAAATGGTAGGAGATTAAAACCGCTAAAAACGGTTTTTTAATTTTTTCAAAAGTGATATAATAAAATTATATAATAACTAACCTATAAATATGCCAGAAAATATAAATTTATTTAAACCCGAACAACTTGAAAAAAACGCGGCCGGCGATTCGGGCAATGCGCAAAATGCAACTGAATTGAATCAGCAGGGATCTTTACAAAGTTTTCTCCCGAAGAAAAATTTTTTCAAAAAAAATAAAAGAATATTAATAATTGCCGGCATTTGTATTCTTTTAGCTGGTTTGTTTTTTATTTTAGGCCGTAATTTACTTCCTCAAAAACCATCCAGCCCGGCCCGTTTCGTCCTGGAAGCGGTTAATTCTGATTCGGCCGGCATTAACCCCCAGACAGTATTTATTTTAAAAAGCAGCCAATCAATAAATGAAGCCGCAGTTAAAAAAATTTTTAAGTTTGAGCCGCCGGTTGATTTTACTGTCAAAGAAACTTCGCTTGCCGGGCAAATCGTTAAAAAAATATTTGCAGCAATAACCGGCAAAAGTGAAAACGGCTCTGTGTTTGAAATTAAGCCATTTGAACATTTGGGTACTGACCAGATTTATAGGGCAGAAATTTCAGACTCGGATTATGCAGATCACGAATATAGCTGGGCTTTCCAAGTCAAAGCGAAATTCCAGATTATTCAGACTTTTCCCCGCAACAAAGGGACAACTGTGCCGTTAAATTCCGGCATAGAGATAACATTTAATAGAGAAAACCTAGCTAATCCGCAGGATTATTTTGAAATTTCGCCAAAAATTGATGGCACTTTTGAACAGCATAACGGCACAGTCGTATTTTTGCCAAAACAGCAATTAAGCGAAGGCACGGTTTATACAGTTACAGTCAGAAAAGGAATAAAAGCCGAGGGCAGCGATGACGAACTAAAAGATAATTTTTCTTTTATTTTTGAAACGGGGGAAAAAACATATCATTACAATACGCCTTCGCTAAGTTTTTCTTATAATTTTCAGGAATTTTTGCCCGACCGCAAGCCGGCTATTCAATATTATGCCAGCAATCTGGACGTGAAAAATATTGATTTCAATGTGTATAAATTTTCCAATCCAGACGAATTTTTAAGCTCCTATCAGCAAAGCAGGAAATGGGAATGGGGCTGGTGTTATTATTATAAACAGCATTTTTCCGGCTATTCGCCAAAAAACGAGCAAAAAATTCTGACTTTTAAGCCCATTGAGATAAGATCTGGATACGAAAAATATATAGAAATACCGCAGATTCTGGAGCCGGGATATTACCTTTTGGATACAGTTATAGAAAACAGGCATAACCAGATGTGGATTCAAGTCAGTCCTTTGTCAAAATATTTTTCAATTACGCACGATAAAAGCCTGGTTTGGGTCTATGATTTTTTGAAAAAAGAAACAGCCGGCGGGCTTTCTGTATCGTATCTAAATAGTAATTCCAATATGGAACTCGGAAAAACAAATCAGGACGGCGTTCTGGAATTTGCAACACCCGACCCTCTGAAATCAGAATCAAAAGAAGAAACAGGCCCGAATTTTTTAAAAATTCAGTCATCAGGTTACCTTCCTTTCATTGTAGAGCTGACTGATAACTGGGGCTGGCGCCAGAAAGCGGATAAGGGTAGCCAGTATTGGAGTTATCTTTCTACCGAGAGGTTTGTTTATAAAATAAGCGACACAATAAAATTCTGGGGCGTGGCAAAAGGCAGACAAGCTGACCTGAGGCAGAAAAAACTTAAAGTCACGCTTTCCAACGGGTATTATCTTTATGATTACGGCGGTTATAATCTTGATACTGAAAAACCGTTTGTCGAGCAGGAGGTAATAGTTTCGTCATTTGACACGATTGAAGGCGAACTTTCTTTTAAAGGATTATCGCCGGGTTATTACACATTAACAGTCTTTAATGATAAAGACATTGTGACAACCGCAAGCATAAATGTAATGGATTATATCAAGCCTGCTTATCAGATAACAGTGATGCCTTCACGCGATTCGGTTTTTGCGGGCGAGAATGTCAGTTTCCACGTCAAGGCGGAATTTTTCGATGGCACACCAGCTTCCGGTCTTAAACTTGAATATTCCGCTTATTGGAGGAAGCATATTTCTGGAGAGATCGTGCTGAACCAGAACGGAGAAGCGGATGTCTACTATACGCCCGAATATTATGAATATGAACAGTCCTATTATCCGTCGAGTCTTTCGATGAATTTTGTCCCCGCTTTGTCCGAAGAAGGGGAAATATCAGGTCAAGCGACTGTGCAGGTTTTTGGACCGCATCTTTATCTGCAGGCATCACGGGAATCATTATCGGACGAAAAACATAAATTCACGGCGAAGCTCAATAAGATTGACCTTTCGGAAAATAAAGGTGATAAAGAAATCTACCGCGATTTTATCGGCGAGCCAAAATCGGATTACCAGCTTTCTGCCCGACTGACAAAAATAACCTACAAACCGGTTGAAACCGGACAATATTATGACCCGATAGACAAAGTGGTCAGAAAAAATTACCGGTACGACAGGCAAGAAACTACGATTAAGGAATTAAACGGCAGAACCGATACAAAAGGAGAGTGGGCATTTGAAGAAAATATTCCCAATCCGGATGACGGATACTATATGCTTGAATTCTTTGGTAAAGATGAATATGGCCGCAGCATAAAAGCTGATGTTTATGTTAGTCATTATACGACTCCAGGCAATTATTATTACGAAGTCAGCGGCATCCAGCTTGATGCGGAAAAAAATGAATATTCAATCGGAGACAATATAAAAATGAAACTTGAGCCCAATCGGGGAACTGAGCTCTCCAGCGAAAAAATTCTTTATTACCGTTTCCAGAACAGCATTGATAAAGTTGTTGTCATAAAGTCGATGAATTTTGAGGAAAATTTTGAACAAAATTTTTCACCGTCTGTAAACTACAAAGCCGTAGCTCTTGGAAAATACGGCTTCTACGAAAGCAATACTTTTTCAGCTGTAGTTAAGCAAGAAGACATGCAGCTATCTATCAATATTGAGCCTGATAAAGCTGGATACAGGCCCGGCGAAAATATAAATGTCAATTTTCTTGTTCAGGATAAGGACAAAAAGCCGGTATCTTCGGAGCTGAATATAGCAGCTGTTGATGAAGCGGTATTTCATGTATCTCCTTATGACTGGCGGAGCGATATTCTAGAAACTCTTTATAGCAATATCTATGTTGAGCCGATTTCTAATTTCAGCCACTATGCATCGCCAAGTGCAACCCCTAGAGCTGAAGGAGGAGGATGCTTTGCGCCGGGTACAGAGATTTTATTGGCAGACGGCAGTTCTAAACCAATAGAAAAAATAAAAGTCGGCGATCAAATAGCAAGTTTTGAAAACGAAAGCAATTACATCAAGAAAACAGCCATTGTTCAGGGAATCTCAAGTCATTTGGTTTCCGGTTACCTGATAATAAATGGACAATTAAAAGTGACGGCCGAGCACAAAATATTTCTGAACAATGCTTGGGAATACGCAGGTAAGGCAAAAATAGGGGATATATTGATTGATAGTCAAGGCAATAAAGAAAAGATATTTTCTATAACTGCAGAAAATATTTTTGGCCCGGTTTACAATATCGTTGTCGGCAAATACCACACATATTTTGCCGACGGGATTTATGTTCATAATCAAGAGAAGGGCGGAGGAGAAACAAGGAGTGATTTTGTTGATGTGGCGCTTTTTAAGACCGTCCAAACTGACGGCAATGGTTCGGCCAGAATCAGTTTCAAGGCGCCAGATAACATAACATCTTGGCGGCTAACAGCCATGGCTTTTTCAACTGCTTCAATGAAAGCGGGTCAGGCTCAAGAAATGATAAAAACTTCTTTGCCGTTCTTTGTTGACGCTACATTGAGTGATTATTATTTATCAAGCGACAACCCCTATGTGCGCTTAAGGGTATTTGGTACAGATTATGCAGCAGGCAGCAAAACAGAGTTTAGCGTTAAATCAGAAACGTTGGGTATAGACAGAAAAGAGACTTCATCTGAAAGCACGGTTTTCATCCAACTTGGTTCTTTAACCGAAGGCGAGCATGAGATAACGATTGGCGCCAAGCAAGGAAATCACGAGGATACTCTGGTCAGGAAAATAAAAGTTGTCAAGAATTATTTCAGAATAGGCCAATCAATAGCTTATGAACTTTCAAGCGATATTTCATCGATTGATGGTAATAAAGACAGTTTTACTAAACTGATATTCATGGATGCGGCAAGAGGCAGATTTTTTAATGCTTTGAGCAGTAATTCATTTAACTGGGGCATCCGAGCTGATCAGGAAACGGCAAAATATTTCAGCCAAAAATTGCTGACTCAGTATTTTAGTTATGAAGAATCACAGGACTCGCTGGACATCGGTTCTTATCAGACGGAAGACGGAGGCATTGCTGTTTTTCCTTATAGCGATGATGACCTGGAATTTTCGGCAAAAATAGCAGATTTAGCTCCGGAATTTATATATCAGGACAAGCTTAAAAATTATTTTGAAACATCATTAAGCGATAAAAAAACAGATATACACCGGATCGCTAAAGCGCTTTACGGTTTGGCTGGACTCCAGCAGCCGGTTTTAGTCAAAATAAATTCAATAAAGAAAAACAATGATTTGAATCTTGAAGATAAAATTTATGTTGCTTTGGCCTTGGCCAAGCTTGGGGATAAAGAAGAAGCGCGCAGTATATATGAAAACGATATCAGGCCCAAGTTAAGATTTCAGGGACCCGATGCCTGGTTTTTTGAAGAACAGGATCAGACAAAAATGGTAAAAATGACTGCAGCTGTAGGAATGTTGGTTTCGCATGTCGGGATAGAATCTGATATAGGGCCGTTATGGAACTACATATCAAAACATTTTCCAGTCTGGGATCTTGATTCGCTTGAGGAGACGATTATTGCAAAAAATGAATTGGCAAGACCAGGCGTGGAAAAACCAAAATTTTCTTTCAGTACAAATTCAAGGAATGATTCAATAACGCTTGAAAAAGGAAGAGTGTTTAAGCTTGAGCTTTCTTATGACGAGTTAAAAACCATAAAATTCAGCTCGATTGAAGGCAAGATAACGATGTTTAGCTTCTATGAAAGGAGTAAAGATCCGGCCGAGCTAACCAAAAACAGCGAGCTTTCAATTTCCAGAAAATATTTGGTCAATAATCAACCCGTCCAATCTTTCAGCGAAGGCGATGTGGTGCTTGTCAGGTTGGATCCCAATATCGTAAACACCGCGATTGACGGTTCCTACCAGATTATCGATTATCTGCCGAGCGGCTTAAAACCGATTACCAGGATTTATGAAAGAGGAATAAGAGAAAGTACTATTTGCGATTCTATATGGTATCCGCAAAAAATTGTTGGCAACGCGGTTTATTTTCAGATATATAAAGGGTTTGATAACTCTATTATGTGTGCCAATAGGACGCTAAATTATTATGCCCGGGTTGTAACTAAAGGAACATATAGAGCAAATCCGGTTATGATTCAATCAATGAAGGATTTGAACAGTTTGAATGTTAGCGGAGAGGACCGGCTAGAAGTAAGATAAAATGGATAAGTTTACAATAGAAGCAAAAAAAAGATACATAATTTTTTTGCTATTAGCCTGTCTGATTACAGCTACTGGTTTTTTTATTTTATCAAAAAAGGCCGAGAATACTGCCTCAATCCTGCCGAATCTGGAAAACGAAGTCCGTTCATCGGGTTTTTTCGAACTTAAAAATTCCATTGAAAAAAATATAAATTTGGCTGACAAAGAAGAAAAGTTTCGCAACCAGAACATTCAAATCGGAATAACTTCTCATCATTTGCCCACAGCCCTACCCTTTATTTCTGAATTTTATCAGATTCTGGAGTCGTCATCCGGACCGCGCGAGAAGTTCATTATTATCGGGCCTGACCATTTTGAGCGCTGCCAGACTCATATTTCGATGAGCGATAGATCATATCTGACGCCGTTTGGAGAAGTTGAAATAGATGAAGAAATAGAAAATAACCTGGCATCTTTTGGCATAAAGACGGATGAAAATTGTTTTGATGGAGAACACTCAATTGCCGTCCAAGTGATCTTTATAAAAAAAATTTTTCCGAATGCAAAAATAGTACCAATTATATTTTCTGCTAAAACGAGCGATGCAGAAATTTCAAAACTTGCAGAAATAATTACGCCTTATCAGGATAAAATAGCAATTATTGCCAGCGTTGATTTTTCGCATTATCTTGACCGAATTGACGCGTTAAAAATCGATAGGCAGAGCGCCTTAATGATAGAAAATATGGACGGGGCATCGCTTGAATCAGAAAATGTCGATTCACCAGCCGCAGTCAGATTGGCCATGCTTATGGCTAATAAATTCGGGGAAGCGAAGTCAGAAATTATAGGACAGGCAAATTCTTTTGATTTTACTGGTGATTCAGAAAATACGACTGGCTATATCAACGCCATATTTATTGGAAAAAAAGAATCGGAGAATTTGGTAACACTTTTTTTTGTCGGCGACATTATGCTTTCGCGAGCGGTAGGGGATAAGATGAAAAAATTAAATAACTGGAACTGGCCGTTTGAAAAAATCGGCGATTATCTGGCTGGCGCGGATTTGACTTTCGGGAACTTGGAGGGCCCGATTTCTTCGCAAGGCAGGAATGTCGGCAGCATTTATTCTTTTCGGGCCGACCCGAAAGCAATAGAAGGATTAAAATACGCGGGCTTTGATGTTTTGTCTGTAGCCAATAACCATATTGGCGATTGGGCAAAAGCGGCAATGGATGATACTTTCGAAGTTTTAAAAAGCAACGGAATTGATTATGCGGGCGGGGGATTTAGTGCCGAGGAAGCGCATAGCGCGAGAGTAGAAGAAGTTAATGGAACAAAAATTGGCTTCTTGGCATATACTGCTTTGGGCGCAAAATATACGGAAGCGACTGCTTCCAGTTCAGGCATCGCCTGGCTGAATAAAGAAAAAATGGCGCAAGATATTGCCGAGGCCAAAAAAATATCAGATTTGGTTATCGTCTCAATTCATTTTGGCGATGAATACAAACAAAAATCAAATAATTTTCAAAAAGATATCGCCCGCTCAGCCATTGACGCTGGCGCTGCGCTTATTATCGGCCATCACCCGCACGTGGTTGAAGAAATTGAGCAGTATAAAGACGGCTGGATAGCTTACGGTCTTGGCAATTTTATTTTTGACCAGACATTTTCAAAAGAAACGATGGAAGGAATGCTGTTGAAAGTAACCTTGGAAGACAAGGGCGTAAAAAACATTGAACCAATAAAGATTAAAATAAGTAAAGAATTTCAGGCATCAATAGAGAATTAGATCCTTCGGCGTTTCAAAAACGCCTCAGGATGACGCCATCATTAAGGAGTTATTTATAATTTTTGATGGCGTCAGTTATCCACAAAGGCACTTGTTTAAAAATGAGTATAACTTAAAATTAGTGTATATGGTGAAGCAAATAACACAAAAATCATTTATATTTCTTCTTCTTGTGCTGGCGGTGGCAGCCGTGGCTTTTTATTTGGTTTGGAATGATATCCAGCAAGAACTCCCAGCAGGGCAAACAAGTAATCAAAAAATATCAAAACCAGTTATTGAATCAGCCGATATTACCGCTCTTGACAGCGAGCTGGACCAAGAATTAAAAGCATTTGATAGGGATGCGGCAGATATAACTAATTTAGGAAATGATCCGACCTTAAACAATATCAATACCCAGTTATAAAATCAGATGGACAAAAAGAATAAAAAACTTATCATTCTATTGCTCGGTTTGTTTTTTGTTTTTTCAATATTTGCTACTGCCAAGGCAGCATTTAATTTTACCAAACTTGATGAACAGGCCAGAACCAAATATCTTGAGGCAAAACAGAATTATTTAAACGCAACTTCAACATATCAGGATGCAAGAACAGCTTATCAGCAGGCTTTGTCCAGATTCAAAAACGCAAGCGAAGAGCAGAAGAGCAAACTACAGGAGCAAGTTTTGGAAAAAGCAAAAGAATATTTGAAGAAAACAATTTCTACAATGATAAAGTATTTGGAGGCAATGAAGAACAAAACGACGAATATGAGGCCGGTCAGCGACGAGGACAAGGCGGTAATAGCGGCAAAGATAAACGAAAATATCAGATGGCTGAATGCAAAGCAGGCAGAAATTAATAGCGCCTCAACGATTGATAAATTGAAAGAAATCAGCCAGGCGGTCAATGAAAAATTAAATAATATCAGGATAGCTTCAAAATCAATAACCGGCCAGATGCTGGTTGCCAGAATTAAGTTTTTAATTGATAAATCGCAGGCGATTGCAGATAAACTTGAGGCAAAAATCAACGAACTGAAAACAGCCGGCAAGGATGTTGCAAAACTGGATGAATTGCTAAAGGATTTTAAAGATAAAATCGCTTTGGCCAAAGATAAATACGAGCAGGCAAAAGCCAAATTTCAGGCAATTTCAAGCAAAGATAACGCAGTCCAGCTATTTCAGGAAGGGCATAAATTAGTTAATGATGCCAATCAATATGTCAAACAGGCGCATCAGGATTTAGTGCAGATAGTAAGGAGAATTAAACAATTGGAGCAGCCAAATTCTGGTAATGATACGACTACACCTAAAAATTCTTCTGGCAACGAACCGGGATGAGCCTAAATTATATAAAGACAGAAAAAGCCCTGAAGGGCTTTTTTGGTTACAATAAAAAAAGCCAAGGATTTTATCCCTGGCCAGGTACTAGAAATTCGACATTTTAAATTATTTGGCTGCCAGCCCGGTAGTAGAATTTCGACAGGAGCGAAGCTCTTTATCCCGTAGAAAAGTCGAAATTTCACTACGGGGCCAGGTAGCAGTCGAATTTTCACTACCTGGTCTGGCCCAGAAGCTGCGAGATTTCTCTTTTGGCGACCTTGACGATTTCCGCGTTTTTTTGGTCGGCTGCAAATTCTATCGGCTGGCCGATGATGATTTTGATTTTGTGCCGACGGGGAAATAATCTGCCGCGGGGCAAACACTCAAAAGTGCCGACAATTGCCACAGGCACCGCCTTGGCATATCTGGTTAAAAGTGCGAGTCCGGGTTTGAAATTCTGAATTTGAATACTGTCGGACCTGGTGCCTTCAGGAAAAATTACGACTGTTTTGCCTTGTTTCAGCAATTTTATAGCTTGGCGTAAAGAAAATTGGGACTTAGGCGAAATAGAAAAAGCCCAGTCGCACTTTCTGATAACCCAACCAATTATTTTCCATTTCAATACCCCGGGCATGGCCAAAAACCATAATCGGCGGTCCAGAATTATTGCCAAAAGTATCGGGTCAAGAAAGCTGTAATGATTGCAGAAAAGAATGGCCGGGCCTTCTGGTAGCGTGCCCAAAACCAGAACCGGCGGTCCCAAATATAGGATGATTTTGCCCAAAAACCTGGCGATCTTATACCAAGCGTTCATTTTGTCACCTCCTTTGGTCGTCCGTAGCTTTTTAAGCGAAGGAGACCTTTTTTGTGATAGAATGGAAAAAGAACTAATACATAAATATAATCCGATGCAGAGAGAAAATCAAATTTTGGGGGCCGAAGGCGAAAAAATAGCCGAAAATTTTTTGAGGGAAAAAGGCTATCGGATTTTGAGCCGCAACTGGAAATGTAAATTGGGCGAGCTTGATATTGTAGCTTTGAAGCAAAAAGGTAAAATCTTTAAAAAACCAGAAGCAATTGTTTTTGTGGAAGTCAAAACTATTGATAGTGCTGATGTCGAATTTGAAGGCCAGCCAGAAGAAAACGTGAATTATTTTAAGCAAAGACACCTTATCAAATCAGCGCAGTGTTATTTGAAAGCAAACAAAATCAGTCCAAAAATTCCTTGGCAGATAGACGTCATAGCGATAGAATTTAATCAGGTAAGCGGATCGCACAAAATCAGACATCACGAAAAAGCGGTTTGGCAATAGTTTAAATGCTTCAATCAGTGTCTGAAGCATTTAAGAAGAACCTATTTAATATATTTGGTATT
>PEYL01000044.1 GCA_002774415.1 Candidatus Portnoybacteria bacterium CG08_land_8_20_14_0_20_40_83
CGATTTTCACGAAATTAAATTTTTTGTTCAAAAAATCGGAACGAACCCCACGCTTTCGGACAAAATTGTTTCCTACAATTTTGTCCCGCCGTTTAATTTTTTGGCTGAAATGAATTCAAAAAGTTTTGCCGAGCCCCGAGCGAAGCGAGGGGCGAGGCAGAATTCCCCAGCCGAAAACTTGCAAAGTTGCGTTTGGTGGACATGGCGAGAATCCTCCTTCGCGTAAAGCTTCGGATGGACACAGTCGGACTCGCGTCTCCGCAACCCGCCTCCGCCGTAATCGTGGACCGAAGGGGATTTGAACCCCTGACCCCTGCAATGCGAATGCAGTGCTCTACCACTGAGCTATCGGCCCACGGCTACGGCGGGCACAGTGCGAATGCTTGCCCGCCATAGTTTTAGCGACGGCGGGTCGCGTTTTTATTAAATATCGCTGTTAAACACTTTTCTTATAATTTCCGCCTCTTTTTGCAAAATTTCGTTTTCTTCATATTCGCCGCTGTGGGCGCGAACGCCGTGATAAGAAGGTTTTTTCTGGTCAAGATGCAAATTAACAAAAACAAAATCCTCGTCCCTTTTGACAAAAGCATGAAATTTAGGATAATCGCCCGAACTTAACCGGCGCTGATAACCCTCCTCCCCTGTCCGCTGGTTCTTACCCACAAAACTATATCCCGCCTTTCGCATCAGATTCAAAGGCGTGTCTTTTAAGTTTTTGAAATTTAATCTCATACCAGGTAGTGAAAATTCGACTAATTTTTATTTAATCTTTTTGAGTAAAAATACTCTTTTAAGATGCGCTTCAGCAACCGACTACCTTGACTTGTTTTAAGATATTTTTCTCTACGCCTTGCGTCTTTCTCGCTTTTATAAGCTTCGTAATGTATTAATTGCCAAGGAATATATGGTTTTGTCGAAAAATTTAATCCGCGATTATGTTCATCTATTCTTTTTCTTAAATCTGAAGTATATCCGATATAAAGCTCATCAAATTTTAAACTTTCGAGCAGATATACATAATGAAACATAATCGCAGTCGAATTTCTACTACCTGGCATATTTTTATTTTAATCTTTCCTGCACCGCGAGGCTGGTCAGTTCTCTGATAGCATCTTTCGCAATCCATTTGGCGGCCTTGCTGTCTATTTTCAAAATCTCTCTCGCGACTTTTATCGCTTCTTTGTTTAAATTTTTATTTCGCTTCCCTATTTGCCGTAATGCCCAATTGACGGCTTTTTTAACATAATTCCGTTCATCGGCTGATTCGCGTTTGATAATTGGCATAAATTTTTTAAATTCCGCATCACTCATCTCATTTTTGGCAAAGGCCAAAGAAGCCATTAGCGCAAAGCCAGCACGCTTGATGAATTCGGATCTGTTTTTGCTCCACTCAAAACATTTTTTCGGCGCTTCTTTTGTGTATCGGAAAAGGTTCATGCAAACCTGGTCGCAGACGTCCCAAGAATCAAAATCGCGGACCCATTTGTCCATCTGTTTTTCCGTAACTTGCGCGACATCATCAACCATTCCAGCCAAAATCCTTGCCTCATGGATTTTTGAATCCCAAAGTTTCTGCGCCAGCTTGCGATTCTTACCTATCTTTTTAGCCAACGTCCTCAATTTAGGAATTGAAACCCCCAGCGTGTTTTTTGAATTTATCCCAAACCTAGCCATGCCTGCCACGTTTTTAGGATTAACTAAGGATTTTAATTTTTTGATAATTTCGGCGTATTGCATCTCTTTTCAACATTAAACAAATTATCTCCTTTTGTAAAGTTAAATCTATCACCTCAAAAAAATTTTATCCATTTACACAAAATGTCGTATGTTCTCACGATTGTGAGAACATACGACAAGACAATCAAAAACCTATCCAGAATAAAAACGGAGTTAATAAAAGACTAATTTTTGAATTGGATTAAACTTCCTGTTTTGCTCACAGCAAAAATTTCCACAAAAGAGAAAATATTCATCCTTTTTAAATCGTCAATAAATTCTTGCGGCAATCCCCTCTTCCCGGCCCAAACGCTTTTTTGAAGCATTCCAAATTTTAAATTTTTAAGCGCGCATCTTAACCAATCTCTTTTCCGTCTTTCTTCCTCTGGAATATCAAAGATGATAATTTTTAATGTTTCATCTTCTTCATTTTTATACTTAGAACGGGCTGGCAATTTTGTTTTATCCGACCGAAATTCTTTCAGAATCATTTTTCCCTTAGATGTCAGTTGAAAAATTTTTTTATTTTTCCTTTCTATATTACAAATTAAATCATCTTTTTTAAGCCTATAAACAAAATCATCAAATCGTCTTTTCGTCTGCCTATCAATGAGCTTATTTGATGTCTCTTTTGATTCCCGAGCATGCTTTCTTTCTAGTGAATACTCCATTTTTGAATATGATGTCCCGTATGGCTGACAAAATATAAAAAATATATCGTCTAGTGTTTTCGCTGTTCTTTCAATAAATTCTAAAATTTTTATTCTCTTTTCGCTTTTCATAAAGATTATAAAAACTATTGATGTCGTAGTTATTCACGATCGTGAATAACTACGACAATGACTTACAAAAATTTTAGATTTTTTAATCCAGTCTGGCCGCTGGGAATCGAACCCAGCCTTCACGCACCCTTGCCCCGTTAGATATTTTCTGTCGGGCTGCCGGGATTCGAACCCGGATTACACGCACCCGAAGCGTGCGTAATGCCATTATACAACAGCCCGGTTATATCTAACGGGGCGAACGTGCGTATTTACCCCGTACCATCCCGCAAAGCGGGATTGGTTCGGGGCTACCGCTATACTATACCCCGCTTATATCTAACAAAATACAAAAAAATTAAAAATTCTTGCATGGCAAAAATTTTGTGAGAAAATCGAGATGAGCGAAGCGTTAAAAAATTGCCGAGCGAGCCCCCGCCGCAGCGGGGAGCGCGAGTTTACGAGGCAATTTTAGCTAAGCGAATCCGATTTTATCAAAATTTTATGCCCTGCAAAGCAGTCTTTTCGCTACTTTTCTGCTGCCAGAAAAGTAGCTTAAAAATTTTATTTCACCCAATATTTTCCTTTTATTACTAGATCTTCTTCCTCTTTTTTCTCTTCTATTTTTTGTTTTGCCATTTGGCGCAGTTGGGTTAAATCAACTTCGGCTAATTCTTTGACGCGTTTTTCAAGATATTTTTTTTCATTTTTTTCTGGCTCTTCTATCGCCTCCGCCAAAAGCACGTCCAAAATGGCGCCGATTTTTGGGCCGGCCGGAATCTCTAAAATTTTCATAATGTCATTGCCGTTAATTTTAAGCATTTTGACCGATATCGCATCATGCTGGACTTTTTCAACCATATATTGGAAATGGCGCAATCTGTAGGGCTGGGCTTTTGGCACTCCGGAACCTAATCTATCAGCAATTCGCAAATCAATCAAATCCTGCATGTTTTCGGGGCCGACTCGTTTTAACAGGCGGCGAATCCCCGCTTCTGTCACAACGCCCACGTCATAAACAAACATGTGGCTGCGGATTAAAAGCGCGACTTTATTTATGATTTCGTTTGAAAATCTTAACCGCTCCAAAATTCTGACTGCGAACTTTGCGCCGACAAAATCATGATTATAAAATGTCGCCTCCGGCCCTTCTCCCTCTTTAACTTCCTGCTTAGCAATGTCATGAAGCAAAGACGCCAGCCGGACTTCTAAATTAAATTTTTTTTGAACAGCAAATTTCAAAGATAACAAATTATGCTCATAAACTGTGTAGATATGATGACGGTTCTGGCTGACACCGATGCCTTTTTCCAGTTCTGGCATAATATATTTGAGCAAACCGGAATTTTTTAAAAGCTCAATGCCATCGGCCGCCTTATCTGACATAATGATTTTTATTAGTTCATCACGGATTCGTTCTTTGGCAATCGCTTGAAGCCAAGCCGCATTTTTGCCGATGGCCTCAAGGGTTTTCCCTTCGATAGTAAAATCTAATTGGCAAGCGAATCTAATCGCCCGCATCATACGCAACGCATCTTCGCCGAATCTGTCTTCAGGATTGCCGACAGCGCGGATGATTTTTGTTTCTAAATCTTTCTGGCCGCCAAAAGGGTCTATAATTTCAATGTTTTGACGTCCGACGTCGACGGATTGAATTTCCAACGCCATCGCATTCACCGTAAAATCTCTTCGACTTAAATCTTCTTCTATCGTCTTTGCAAATTTCACTTCATCGGGATGTCGCTTATCCGTATATTTTGCTTCCGAACGAAAAGTTGTCACTTCAATTTCTTTCAAGTTATTTTTTTTGCTACCAGTCCTAATGGTTACCGTAAGGAACTTATTTTCGTAGTAACTATCAGAGAAGAGTTTCTGAATCTCTTCTGGCTTGGCTTGTGTGGCAATGTCCCAATCGGTCGCCTCCCGACCTAATATCAGATCGCGGACGCAGCCGCCGACAACATACGCCTCAAAGCCATTTTTTTGCAATTTTTCGATTATATTTTCTACCTCTTTTGGGATTTTCATATCCATATATACTAAATCCTACCTCATCTTGAGCCTTTTTTCAACCGGGTAGTAGAAATTTGGCAGGTCGATTTTTGGCGCTCTGCCAGGTAGTGAAGCGAAGCTCTACTACCTGGCTCTGCGCCAGCCAAATTTTCACTACCCGGTCAACTTAAATTATGGCTTTTTGGCTAAAAATGTGCTAATCTAAATATAAATAAAAACGTAAATTCCCGATCTTTTGTTAAGATAAAATCTTAACAAAAGACAGGCGTATACGCAAAATATATGGAAAATATTAATGATGAAGCCAAAGGCAATTTTGCGTTTCACCGCAAAAGCCCCTTAAAAATGCTTATCGGAGCACTCTTTGGGATTTTGATTATCATTGTGGCTGTTTTTATGGTTTTTGCCGCCATGAATGAATACAAAAAAGGCGGCTATATCGGCCAGGATATCGTCGCCAAAAACACGATTACGATTTCCGGCGAAGGGAAAATTTTTGCCACGCCCGATATCGGAGTCATAGATCTTGGCGTTGTTTCCGATGCAAAAACAGTGGCCGGTGCCCAAAAAGATAACGTGGAAAAAATGAAT
>PEYL01000032.1 GCA_002774415.1 Candidatus Portnoybacteria bacterium CG08_land_8_20_14_0_20_40_83
TCGGACCAGAAACAGAAAAAATATTTAATTCAGTGGTAAAGGCATCAAAAATGGTCATCTGGAACGGGCCGATGGGACTTTTTGAAGTTGAAAAATTTAGCCATGGAACAAAAGCGATGGCCGAATCCATTTCAAACTGCTCTTCTTGTTTTTCAATTATCGGAGGAGGAGAAACGACCTGTTTTGTTGAAAAATATGGTTTAATTGATAAATTTTCGCATGTTTCAACAGGCGGC
The DNA here is from genome assembly GCA_002774415.1 of Candidatus Portnoybacteria bacterium CG08_land_8_20_14_0_20_40_83. Classification (GTDB taxonomy): domain Bacteria; phylum Patescibacteriota; class Minisyncoccia; order Portnoybacterales; family GWB1-42-6; genus CG1-02-40-82. The sequence goes on from PEYL01000032.1 coordinate 237, forward strand.
GGAGCGATGATGGAATTTCTGGCCGGAGACCGACTGCCCGGTTTAGTTGCCCTTGAGAATTGAGGATGCTATTTAGATGAGCGACGCCGTCGCAGAAGGGGGTCGGGGAAACTGGGTGTTTCACCGTGGTGGAAATATTAAAACCGCAAGGTGTTAAGGAGCGAGTCCGTCGTTAGACGGCGAGCGACGGCGGAGGAGCGATGCTTGAGTTTTTAGCAGGAGATAAATTACCAGGAATAGAAGCTCTTAAATAGCGACCCTGATGACCCGGATTTTACACACGGATGACCCGGATTCCGCCAACTGGCGGATTATCCGGATAATCCGGGTGTCATCCGCATATCAGTGTCGCTTTTAAATGAACTGGGTATTAAAGCCAAAACCCTTCGAGAAATTCATCAAACAATTTCCCGAATATCAGCCGCTTGTCTTACAGCTTTTATACAATCGGGGGCTGAAAACGCAAAAAGCGATTGATGAATTTTTTAATCCGGATTACGGAGAGGATCTGCACGATCCTTTTTTAATGCTGGGGATGAAAGAGGCGGTTAAAAGAATTTCAAAAGCGATAAAAAAGCAGGAAAAAATTGCGATTTTCGGCGACTACGATGCCGATGGCGTTTGCGGAGCAGTGATTTTAAAAACTATCCTGGAGGCATTGGGGGCAAAGTTAAACGGTGTTTTTATCCCTAATCGTATGACTGAAGGTTATGGTTTAAATAATGAAGCGGTTAAAAAAGCGGACAGCCAAGGCACCGATCTCGTCATTACGATTGATTGCGGCATCACTGATTTTGGAGAAATAAAATTGGCTAACTCCTTGGGTATGGAGGTGATTATAGTTGATCATCATCGGGTTGGCGAAAAATTGCCGCCCGCTAAAATTATAATTGACCCTTGGCAGAAAAAAGACGGATACCCTTTTAAGGAATTAGCCGGCGCCGGGGTAGCATTTAAGCTGGTTCAGGCCTTAATGTTGCAATCCGACGAAATAAAGCCCGGATGGGAAAAGTGGCTTTTGGATTTAGTGGCGATTGCGACGGTAGCCGATTGCGTGCCGCTTTTGGGCGAAAACCGGACTTTGGTCCGATACGGTTTAATAGTTCTGGCCCAGACTCAGAGAATCGGTCTCCAGGAATTAATGAAGATTGCCCGGCTCAATCCTATTTTTGAGACCGATACGATGACCACCAATCTTGATACTTATTCGCTTGGTTTTATTTTAGCGCCGCGCTTAAATGCCGCCGGTCGGATGAAGCACGCAAGCCTAGCTTTTGAACTTTTATTGGCCAAAACCGTGGAAGAGGCAAAATGTTTGGCAGAAAAAATAAATGAGCAAAATCAGCAGCGCCAAAAATTAACCGATGAGATAGTGACGGAAATTGAAGCAAGAATAAAATCATACATTGGTGACAAATCTAGACCAGTAATTATTGAAATTGATAAAAAGTGGTCGCCTGGAGTGATCGGTTTGGTGGCCGGCAAGATTGCCGATCGTTATCATCGGCCGACAATCATATTTTCCGCCAGAGGCGGATCCGCCTCTGGCGGAAAAGAAGATGAAGAAATAATACGTGGTTCGGCCAGAAGTATTCCTACTTTCAATATTATTGAGGCGATTAGTCAATGCGCCGAGTTGCTGAAAGAATACGGAGGACATCCCGGCGCTGCCGGTCTGAGCCTGGAAAATAAAAAACTCCCTGCATTTTCAGAAAAGATAAATAGGATTGCCCGAGAAAAATTAAAAGAAGAAGATTTGGTACCATTTATAGAAATTGATTCAGAGATTAATTTAGAAAATATAGATTGGGAATTATTTGATAAATTGTCCCAGTTTGAGCCTTGCGGCGGCGACGACAATCCGCGCCCAACTTTTTTAATAAAAGATTTGGAAATTGTTAATTTACGTCTGGTGGGCAACGGTTTCCAGCATTTAAAATTAGAGCTAAAAAATGAGAATCCGCCGGCTGGCGGAGAAAATAAAGTTTTCAAAGCCATTGGTTTTCGGCTGGCTAAAAACGGAGGCCAAAATTTGAAAGTTGGCGATAAAGTTGATATAGTGTTTGAATTAATAATCGATGAATGGAATGGCAGCAGGGAACTGCAGTTTAAAATAATTGATATTCGCAAATCATTGTGATATATTGTATTTAATGCTCCAAACGTGTGATATGAAATTCAGCTCTATTTTATTCCCTGAGCAAGTCCCGCTTAGCGGGACGCGTCGAAGGGTCTAAATAATCCTTCGACTTCGGCCTGACGGCCTCCGCTCAGGCAATAAGCGCCTTATTTAAGCCAAGGAATTTCACATCACGCGTAATGCTCCAAATAGCAAGAAATGGAGCAAAAAAGGAGCGTTTGGCTCCTTAAAATTTCAATGAAAAAGGAGGAACTGGCCATGGAAAAGACAATGGTCAACGGTCTGGATCAGACGCCAGACGCGGCGGAGTGGTTTGAGAAGTATAAAGGTATTACAAAACAAATTGATGAACAGTTATTGCGAGGGCTCAAGGAGTCAGGAAAAGGTTTAACACTTGGACAGCTTCAGTTAGTCGTTGAGCACCGTAATCCGTTTGATGTTCCTGTTTTGCGGACTTTTACGGACCGGCTTATTGTGAAAACCGGCAAGCTTTTGTCCAGGTGTTTTCACAAGCCGATTGTGGTTGAGCTGTTGCCTTCTTGGTTCACGGAAGACAACCTTAAAAAAGCGGCGAAATTCAACCTCAAACCCATTTTTCTGCCCGGCGAAGAACTTTCAAGGGACTTGAAAAATTGGATGATGCCGCCAGCCCATTTCTATGAATGGATTATGAGAAAAAAGATAGCGAAAGACAGTGCTATCTTGAAACGCGGCTGGTATTTGGCCGATTTTTCTATCGGCGTTGACTATGCTGACGGGATGCAAGTTTTTCCCAACGATCCCCTCGCGCCGATTATT
>PEYL01000007.1 GCA_002774415.1 Candidatus Portnoybacteria bacterium CG08_land_8_20_14_0_20_40_83
TTCGCCCAGCTTAGCTGGGGGCTTTACGGGACTCGCTCCGGGCTGGCATTCATCCGCGGACTTACGTCCGCGGTGTTCTGCCAGAAATTATAAAATCCAGACGTATGGATATTTTTGAAAAACAGCAAAGGCTTGAAGCGATCCAAAAAATTGTTAAAGTTCGCTGGTTTAACGCTGCCGTTATTATTAGTTTAGGGCTGATTTTAAAAATACAGTTTAGCGGATGGGCGCCCGGATTTGAATATGTAAAAATCGGCTTGCTGGCCGTTGTCGCTTTCGGTTATAATTTTATCTATTGGTTCTTTATCCGGCGGCCGGTTGAAAAAATTAGCGACCGAACTTTAAATATAATTGCTTTATGTCAGGTGGTGGTGGATCAATTCATGTATGCATTGGTTTTCTACTTTACCGGGACAGTAGAAAGCATTGCCTTTTTGCTTTTTTACATTACTATTTTAGTTGCCAGCAGCCTTTATAAAACCAGAGGCATTATCTTAAGCGGAATATTGGCAGTTATTTTACATAACGGGACATTGATTATTGAGTATTATCGTTTAATCCCGCACATTACGGCTTATCCGGGCACGGTTTGGTTTGGCAATTCTGAAATGACCAGAGGCAAAGTTATCGGCTTTACTTTCTATATGGCCGTGGCCGTCGCTTTTTCCGTTGTTCTTTCCAATTTGATTAGGAATCGAGAAGCAAGGCTTAGACAGGAGCGTGACAAAGTGAAAGAGCAGTCAAATGTTTTAATGTTGCAAACCCAGGAGCTTAGCCAAACCAAAGACTACCTCCACGAAGCCCTGACAAAATCAGACGCAGCCAGAGTTGAAATAGAAAAAACTAAAACAGATCTTGAGAAAGCCAACCTTGAGCTTCAAGCCAAACTTAGAGAGCTTGAAAAATACGGCCAGGTGACAACGGGCAGGGAGCTTAGGATGATAGAATTAAAAGATAAGATTAAAACCATGGAAGCGAGAATGAAAGAATTAGAGCTACAAATAAATAAAAAACAATAAAAAATGGATATTTTTGAAAAACAACAAACAATTGAGGCAATAAAGACGGTTGTTAAAACTCGCTGGTTTTTCGTTTTAATAATTGTCGTCCAAGCAGTAATCGTCAAAATATTTTTCAAAGGAGTGCCCTTGCCTACAGCCTCTATTATTTTTTTAGTGGCTGTCATTGCTCTTCTTTTTAATTTCGGTTATTGGCTTTATCTGCGCCGGCCAATAGAAAAAACAACCAATCGCAGTTTGGAAATTATTAAATTTCTTCAGATAGCCGTAGACCAAATAGCATACTGGTTCATTCTTTATTTTTCCGGCACTGCCAATAAGATGCTATGGGTGGCGTATATTTTAGTAATTATGATTTCAATAGCTCTTTATGGCAAGAAAGGGGTTTTCTTGACAGCCATAGCAGGTTCAATTTTATACAGCGGGCTGGTCATAATGGAATATTTTGGTTTGCTTCATGCCATGCCTCCAGAGGTTTTTGTTAGATCGCCTACGTTACCGCTTAAAGGCGATTGGTTTATGACAGCAGGGCAATTAGTCGGTTTCAATTCATATTTATTCGCGGCAACCGCAATTGCCGTTTATTTGGGAGGCCTTTTTAAAATACGGGAAAAACGCCTGAAAGAACAGAAAGACGAACTGGCAGTCAAAGCTCAAGTTCTCACCACCCAAACCCAGGAGCTCACCAAAACCAAAGATTATCTCCACGAGGCCCTGACCAAATCGGATAAATCAAGAGTAGAGCTGATGGCCGCCCAGAAACAGCTGGAGGCCAAAATCCGGGAACTTGAAAAATATGGCGAAGTAACCACCGGGAGAGAAATCAGGATGATTGAACTTAAACAAAAAATTAAAAATCTTGAAGAAATAGTTAAAGATTTGCAAAATCAAATAGCCAATAAGTAGCGTATAATATAAAAGATTTCCCCGCCGCTCCGTCGGCGGGGGTCATTCTGAGGCGAGCGCAGCGAGCCGAAGAATCTCTCGCAGGCGAGACCACATTGCCCCGCAGATGCGGGGAGATTCCTCGCTTCGCTCGGAATGACAACGAGGGGTCGGTTGGGAAATCCCCGAACGCTTAAGTCGGCGGAGTAGTTTAATGATTGATCTCCAAAAAAAATTAGACTTACCCATCTTTCTTGGCGAAAAAGGGTTTTTGGAATTTCATGAGCCGCTATTGCCGATGGCGCCAAAAAAGCGTACGCTGGCTGAAATGAAAGATTATTTGGCTGACCCGGAGGCAAAATTCAGCGGGGATTCGGTTTATGATATGTATCGGGGTGTTCATTTGCCGCAGGATAAGCAAAATTTCAAAAACACCGGCATAAGATTTGATATCACTGTTTTTCATCCCGGAATGCTCGGCAAAGAATTTTGCAAAACAGCGGGCCATTTTCATCCGTTCAAACAAGGAACCGCTGTTCGCTATCCGGAAACCTACGAAGTAGTCAAGGGCAATGCTTTGTTCCTGATGCAGAGAATGGATAATCTATTTGAAA
>PEYL01000057.1 GCA_002774415.1 Candidatus Portnoybacteria bacterium CG08_land_8_20_14_0_20_40_83
ATTCAAAAGAAAAAATGTGTCAGATAAATATTATTGATACGCCCGGGCATATAGATTTTACGGTTGAAGTGCAGCGGTCGCTGCGCGTGCTTGACGGGGCGGTGGTTGTCTTTGACGGCGTGGCAGGGGTTGAGCCGCAATCAGAAACAGTTTGGCACCAGGCTGACAAATATAAAGTGCCCAGAATTTGTTTTATCAATAAAATGGACCGCATTGGCGCCAGTTTTGAAAAAAGCTTGAATTCAATTCATGAAAGACTGACCCCAAATGCCGTGCCCATTAACATAGCGATAGGTGCGGAAGATAAATTTTTGGGAGTAATAGACCTTTTTAAAATGAAAGCAATTAAATTTGAAGGTGAAAACGGAGAATTGGTTAAAGAAGAAGAAATTCCGGCGGATTTAAAAGAAAAGGCAGAAAAATATCGCCACGATTTAATAGAAAAAATTGTGGAACAGAATGAAGAAATGCTTCATAAATATTTAGAAGGTAAAGAAATTCCAATTGATGATTTAAAAAAAGTTTTGCGCCAGGCAACTATTAATTATAGATTAGTGCCCGTTTTGACCGGCTCGGCTCTCAAAAACAAAGGCGTTCAGCTTATGCTTGACGCCGCGGTTGATTTTTTGCCTTCGCCCGTTGATTTGCCACCGGTTGAGGGATTTGACATAAAAGACGAAACAAATAAAATAACCAGAGAAGCAAAAGACGAAGCGCCTTTTGCCGCTTTGGCTTTCAAAGTTGCTACCGATCCTTTTGTCGGTCAGCTAACTTATTTCAGAATTTATTCAGGAATACTCAAAGCAGGTTCTTATGTTTTAAATTCAAGTTCTATGGAACAGGAGAGAATCGGCCGGATTTTAAGAATGTATGCTAAACATAGAGAAGACGTTAAAGAGATGTACACAGGCGAAATTGCCGCCACTGTCGGTTTAAAAAATACCGGAACGGGCGACACGCTGTGCGATCCTTCAAATCCGATAATTTTAGAAAAAATTATTTTTCCCGAGCCGGTTATTTCTGTTGCCATTGAACCAAAAACAAAAGCCGACCAGGAAAAAATGGGCATTGCTCTACACCGCTTGGCAGAAGAAGACCCAACCTTCAGAATTAAAGGCGATATAGAAACCGGCGAAACAATTATTTCCGGGATGGGCGAACTGCATCTGGAAATTATTGTTGATCGCATGCGGCGCGAATTTAATGTTAAGGCTAATGTCGGTAGGCCGCAGGTTGCTTATAAAGAAACAATTAAAGGCAAGGCAGAGGCAGAGGGAAAATATATTCGTCAAACAGGCGGCCACGGCCAATACGGCCATGTTTGGTTGAGAGTTGAACCAAAAGAGCGAGGGCAGGGATATGAATTTGTTAATGAAATTAAAGGAGGAATTATTCCACAAGAATTTATTCCGGCTGTCAAAAAAGGAGTCCAAGAGGCAATTGACAAAGGAGTGCTGGCAGGCTATCCTTTAGTAGATTTGCAGGCGGTTCTTTATGACGGTTCTTATCACGAAGTTGACTCTTCCGAGATCGCTTTTAAAATCGCCGGTTCAATGGCGCTTCAGGAAGCGACAAAACGCGCAAAACTGGTGTTGCTGGAACCGATTATGAAACTGCAAGCGATAGCCCCTGAACAATTCATGGGGGATGTAATAGGCGATATAAACGCAAAAAGAGGGCAGGTTGAAGACATAGAAGAGCGCGGCCACGATGCTTTTCGCGTCAAAGTGATTAACGCAAAAGTGCCTTTGGCCGAGATGTTTGGTTATGCAACAAGTTTGCGTTCAATGACGCAAGGAAGGGCGACATTTACGATGGAGTTTAATCATTATGCCGAAGTGCCTAACAATATTGCGCAGCAAATTGTGGAGGGAAAAAGGAAGTAACCATACGAATGTACGAATATTTTACGAATATACGAATCCTTCGATAAACTCAGGATAAATTCGTAAATTCGTATCAATTTGTAAATTCGTAAGGGAATATGTGGGAAACAATTAAAAAGATATTGCAAAAACAACCCGGGACGTGTATTATTGTAGAAGACGGCAAGCCCGCTTATGTAGTGACAAAATTCTCTAATTATGAAGATTCTCTTGAAAGAATAGAATCTGTTCCCAGGAAAATGGCTTCCAGCATCGGCGAGGAAGAGCTTCTGGAAAAAATAAATCAAGAAATCGCAAATTGGAAAGCAATGCAGGCAGAAAATCAAGCCGAGCCGGAACTGACACAAGATTTGAGCCAAGAGGTAAAAATAGAAGACTTGCCGCTTTAAAAAATAGCGACCCGAATGTCCCGAATGAAAATTAGAAATTCGTGTGGGCGCTTTCGGGTAATGTCTGGCTATGCCAGACTTCGTGCTTTTCGTGTGCTGGTTGACAAAAAGCCTTTTTAGTCTTAAAATGAATTTTAGTTTAAAACGCGTGATGTGAAATTCAGCTCTATTTTATTCCCTGAGTAAGGCGCGTAGCGCCGCATCGAAGGGTCTGGATAAGCCTTCGACTCAGCCCTACGGGTTTCGCTCAGGCAATAAATGCGGCTTATTTAAGCCAAGGAATTTCACATCACACGTTAGTTTAAAATAATAAGAATAATAGGTTACGAATTACAAATTTTTACAAATATACAAATATTTTTAAATTTGTACTCATTTGTAATTTGCATACAACTTCTGTAATTTATGGCAGAGAAATTTGAGCGCGTAAAGCCCCATTTAAACGTGGGTACTATCGGTCATGTTGACCATGGCAAAACGACATTAACCGCCGCAATATTGCATGTTCTAAGTCTGGCGGGATTTAAGGCTGCCGAAAAAAGCGTTGACCAGATTGATTCGGCTCCTGAAGAAAAAGCCAGGGGCATCACTATTGCCACTTGCCACGTTGAATACGAAACTGAAAAAAGGCATTATGCCCACATTGACTGTCCTGGTCATGCAGATTACATAAAAAATATGATTACCGGAGCGGCTCAGATGGACGGCGCAATTTTGGTTGTGGCGGCAACCGATGGCCCGATGCCCCAGACCAGAGAACATATTTTGCTTGCGCGCCAGGTCGGCGTGCCGGCAGTTGTTGTTTATTTGAATAAAGTTGACCAAGTTGATGACCCGGAACTGGTAGATTTAGTTGAACAGGAAATCAGGGAACTTTTGACAAAATATGAGTTTCCAGGCGATAAAATTCCTATTATCC
>PEYL01000030.1 GCA_002774415.1 Candidatus Portnoybacteria bacterium CG08_land_8_20_14_0_20_40_83
TTGTTATTTTTTTTGGAATAATTATAATCGGGCTTGCTGTTTTGCTTTTTCGCTCAGGTTATTTTCAGTTTTTAAAAAGCGAAGATTATTTAAAACTGGCTCAGCGAAACAGCGTGCGTATTTATCCCGTTTTGGCTCCTCGCGGGATTATTTATGATAAAAATTTAACACCATTAGTAAACAATCTACCAAGCTATAACGTCTTTTTGACTCCACAGGATTTGCCAAAAGATAAGATGGAAAGGGAGACGATGATAGAACAAATTAGTTTTTTATTGGATTTAAACCCCAAAGAAGTCACTAAAGAAATATCTGATTTTGATTTTGAAAAAGAGCAGAGGATTTTGCTTATTGGCGACTTGGCGATAGAGAAAATTTTAATGCTCCAGTCCCGCCTTGGAGATTTTCCGGCTTTGACCGTAGAAAATGGCGTTCAAAGACAGTATCTTTACGGCGAAATATTAAGCCATATTCTTGGGTATACGGGGAAATTAAGCAAAGAAGATTTGAATGCATTTCCGAATTATTCAACAGCCGAGCGTTTAGGCCAGGAAGGCTTGGAAATCAATTACGAAGAATTTTTAAGAGGTAAACTGGGGCAGCGGCAAATTGAAGTTGATTCAAAGGGGCGGCAGAAAAAAGAGGTTGGCGTAGAAGAGCCAATAGCAGGCCAAAATCTTGTAACGACCATTGATATTGAATTGCAGAAAAAAATATTTGATGAAGTAAGCCATATGCTGGCAAGCCTAAAAATAATCAAAGCAGCGGCAGTGGCAATTGATCCAAGAAACGGCAAGGTTCTTAGTTTGCTCAGTCTGCCGGCCTTCAATAACAATCTTTTTGAGAAAAGCATTTCTGTAGCGGATTTTAAGAAATTAGAGGAAGATCCTGATAATCCATTATTTAATAGAGCAATCTCCGGACAATATCCTTCGGGTTCTACAATTAAGCCAATGCTGGCAGCCGCGGCATTGGAAGAAAAAGTTGTCACGCCCTCAACCATTGTCAATGATCCGGGCCAGATAACGATTGTCAATCAGTATAATCCAAACATTGTTTATACATACCCGGACTGGAAAGCCCATGGCGCGGTTAATATTTATTCGGCAATCGCCCAATCATGCGATGTATATTTTTATACCATAGGCGGCGGCTGGAATGGGATTGAGGGGCTCGGCATTGATAGAATAAAAAAATATCTGGATTTATTCGGTTTTAATAAGCCCTTAGGAATTGATTTGCCGGGCGAACAAGGGGGATTGGTACCCGATGAAAATTGGAAACAAAAAACAAAAGGGGAACAATGGTATATCGGCGATACATACCACGTATCAATCGGCCAGGGCGATTTGCTGGTTACACCTCTTCAAATGGCATCTGCCATTGCCTCTATTGCCAACGGTGGAAAACTTTTCAGCCCCTACCTTGTTGACAAAATCGTGGATTCAGACAAAAATAGTATCAAAGTATTTGAACCGCATATTATAAGGGATGATTTCATTAAATCGGATAATTTAGCGGTTGTCAGAAAGGGGATGCGCGAAGCGGTGGTTAGCGGTTCTGCCCGATATTTGGCCGATTTGCCAGTTAAAGTCGCCGGGAAAACCGGAACTGCCCAGATCGCGGGACAGGAAAAACCGAATGCCTGGTTTGTCGGATTTGCGCCATATGATAATCCTCAAATTGTTCTTGTAATCATGCTGGAAAACGCCGGCGAAGGTTCAAGCTATGCGGTGCCGATTGCAAAAGAAGTGTTTAAATATTATTTTAAGGACTTTGTTCCCCGTTAGATAGAGTGCAAAGCGCTCATCTAACGGGGTGCTCAATGTTGTAGCTAAAATTTTATTCGCTACGCTTGAGCTCCGCTCATAAATTTTAAGACAACATTGGCATGAAATATCTCAGCAAAGAAGGTTTAGAGCAAATCAAAAAAGAAGTTGATGAATTAAAACTAAAAAGGCAGGAAATAGCCCAAAGACTGGAAGAGTCAAAAGCATTGGGTGATCTTTCTGAAAACATGGAATATCTGCAGGCAAAAGAAGCCCAGGCATTTAACGAGGGAAAAATTTTAGAGTTAGAAGAAGTTTTAAAGAACGCCGTTGTGATAAATAAAAATGGCGGCAATTCAATTGTCCAGATTGGAGGAACCGTTGAAATTAATTGCCAGGGAGAAAAACAGACATTTACTATTGTTGGTTCGGAAGAGGCCAATCCTGCCGAAGGAAAAATTTCCAATGAATCACCTCTTGGCAAAGCATTCCTCGGGCATAAAGCAGGGGAAACAGTAGAAGTTGAAACGCCCAAAGGGAAGGCGACTTATAAGATAATATCAATTAAATAATTTTCAATTCTAAGATGTCTTTAGAAAAAATAAAAGCCGACCGGCTTAAAAAATTAGAGAATATAAAGGCCGCAAAGATTAACCCTTTTCCTTCAAAAACGGGGCCGCGGCTGTTTATTTTAGATGTATTGGAAGATTTTGATATTTTAGAAAAAGAGAAAAAAGAAATTAGTTTGGCGGGGCGTCTGCGTTCGCAAAGGACGCATGGCGGTTCAAGCTTCGCTAATTTAGAAGATTTTTCTGGTCAGATCCAGATTTATTTTAAAAAAGATGAATTGGGAGAGAAAAATTATAATTTTTTTGCTGAAAATTTGGATATTGGCGATTTTATCCAAGCCCAAGGCGAAGTTTTTAAAACCCAAAAAGGCGAGCGTACTCTGCTCGTAAAAAAATATAAAATTTTAGCAAAATCTTTAAATCAGCTGCCGGAAAAATGGCACGGTTTAAAAGATGTTGAAGAAAGATTCCGTAAAAGATATCTGGATTTGTTGATGAATAAGGACGTCAGAGCGCGATTTGCCATGCGCAGTAAGATAATAAAAGAATTAAGGGCATTTTTGGAAGCAGAAGGATTTTTAGAAGTGGAAACGCCTGTTTTACAGCCCCTACCCGGCGGAGCGCTGGCCAAGCCCTTCCGCACGCATTTAAACGCTTTAAACATGGATTTGTATTTAAGGATTGCTCCCGAATTGTATTTGAAAAGATTGCTTGTTGGCGGATTTGAAAAAATTTATGAGATCGGTCGGTGTTTCAGAAACGAAGGGATGGATAAATTGCACAATCCTGATTTTACGATGCTGGAATTTTATTGGGCATACGCCGATTACCAAGACGTGATGAATTTAGTTGAAAGAATGTTTGGTTTTTTGGTGCCGGAAATGGAAATAGAATTTCAGGATAATAAAATTAATTTTACCGATCCCTTTAAAAGAATTTCTATCGGTGAGTTAATAATGGAACATTATAAAATTGACATCGGGCAAGCATTAAGGATGGATTTGGAAAAAATATTAATTCAGGCAGGAGAAAAACCGGAAAAGGATGCGCCTGATTGCAAATTAATAGACGAGATTTTTAAAACCATCAGGCCAAACATTATTAAGCCAACTTTTGTGACGAATCATCCTATAGAAATGTCGTCCTTGGCAAAAGCGTCCGAGCAAAACCCCAAAGAGGCGCAGAGATTTCAGATGATTGTTGCGGGGATGGAAATCATAAACGCGTATTCAGAGCTCAACAATCCCAAAGAGCAGGCAGAGAGGATGAAAGAGCAGGAAAAAGGGCGGCAGGATGATGAAATTCAAAGATTTGACAGAGATTATATAGAGGCATTAGAATACGGAATGCCGCCTGCTGCCGGATTAGGGCTTGGCGTTGACAGATTGGTCCAGTTTTTAACAAATGCGGCAAACATTCGGGAAGTAATTTTGTTTCCGACGATGCGTCAAAAAGAATAGTTTTTTAAAAATAAGAGGAGGTGAAAACATGGATTCATCAGAAGAAGTCGTCTATTATGCTATTGTTTTTGAAATGGACGGAAAATATTATCATAAAATCCAGTCTGGAAAAATTCCTGATTGCAAAGGTGAAACTGAAAAAATTTTTTTTGGGAAGTTCGCCGAAGTTTCCAACAAGGCAATCGCGCTGGAAGAGAAGTTAAATAAACTTTTGAGGGATGCAGAAAAAAAAGCAAGAAAGACAAAAAGTAACGAAGGGTTGCCTAGGAAGCGATCTCGGCGCATCCCGCAAAAAGATCTGACGCAAATTGCAAAACATATCGGCCTTTTTTAATATCAACAAGGCAAAGCCCCTCGCCGTTCCTTTAAAGTTTTTAACCCGGGCAATTTTTATCAGCCCGGTTTTTTTACACTCTTGCTCTAAATTTGTTTTTTGTATAAGATAAGATTACGATGTTAGATATAAAATTCATTCGCGAAAACAAGGATTTGGTAAAAGATGCGGTCAAAAAGAAATTTATGGACGTTGATATTGACCGGCTTTTACAGTTGGATGAAAAACGGCGCGGCTTGATTGCGGAATCAGAAACGATAAAAGCGGAACAGAATAAACTGTCAAAAGAATTGGCCAGAGGCAAAGATGAAAAACTGTTGGAAAAATCAAAAGAAATGAAAGAAAAGTTTAAAGACATGGATGAAGAATTAAAAGGCATAGAACAAGAATACCGTGATTTGATGCTTCGGGTGCCTAATATTCCTTCTGCTGACACGCCGATCGGGGCAGATGATTCCTTCAATAAAGAAATCGCCAGATGGGGCAAAATTTCTGAATTTGATTTTCCAATAAAAGACCATATCCAGCTTGGTAAAGATTTGGACATTATTGACACAGAAACCGGCGTCAAAGTTTCCGGTTTCCGCGGCTATTACTTGAAAAATCAGGGAGCGATATTGCATTGGGCAGTGCTTTGGTATTGCTGGCAGAAGATGCTGTCGGAGGGCTTTACCGCTGTGGTTGGCCCGACACTTGTAAAAGATTTTGTTTTATCTGGTAGCGGTCAATTTCCTTTTGGCGGAGAAGAAGTTTATCAAATAGGCAATTCCGGAAAATTGGCGAGCGGTGAAGAAATTTCAGAACCACTATATTTGGCGGGGACGTCTGAGCCAACCCTTCTGGCATATTTTTCAGATAAAATTTTGAAAGAAGATGAATTGCCCGCTAAGGTTTGCGGATTTTCGCAATGCTTTCGTTCTGAGGCCGGTAGTTATGGCAAAGACACAAGAGGTCTTTATCGGCTGCACGAATTTACAAAAGTTGAACAGGTAGTGTTTTGCAAAAACGATTTAGCCGAATCGGATAAATGGCTTGAAGAGATGCGAAAAATTTCCGAAAGCGTGTTGCAAGATTTAAAGCTGCCTTATCGAGTGGTACAGAATGCTTCAGGCGACATGGGCGCGGGCAAATATAAAATGTATGACATTGAAACGTGGATGCCAAGCAGGGGAAAATACGGCGAAACACATTCGGATTCAAATTTGACCGATTGGCAGGCCAGGCGCCTGAACATTAAATATAAAGACGCAAGCGGCGAAATAAAATTTGTCCATACTTTAAACAACACGGTTATTGCCAGCCCAAGAATTTTAATCGCGATTTTGGAAAATTATCAGCAAAAAGACGGTTCGGTTTTGGTGCCAAAAGCTTTGCAAAAATATACCGGTTTTAAAAAAATCAGTAAAAAGTAAACCCCCACACCATAGATTTGCGTCAGTGGCTTTGGAACAATGCTCTTCGTGGTTCTAACCATTCATTTATGGGCTGACGCCCGTGATGTTCTGGTGTGGGGGTAAGGATAAAATAATGAAAAAGCTTCGCGTCGCTCTGCTTTTGGGAGGGAAGTCGGCTGAGCGGGAAATTTCAATAAAGACCGGCAAGATGATTACCAAAAACCTTGATAAAAAAAAGTATCAAGTTTTTTTGTTTGATCCGGCAAGGGATTTACTGAAACTGGCAAATTCGCTGAAAAAGAAAAAGATTGATGTTGTTTTTCCGGCGCTTCACGGCACTTTTGGCGAAGACGGCACAATTCAGGGAATGCTGGAATTATTCGGTATTCCTTATGTTTTCTCAGGAGCCTTGGCTTCGGCTTTGGCAATGGACAAAGATATGGCAAAGAAAGTTTTTAAGAAAGAAAAAATCCCGGTGCCCAAGCATTTTGTTTTTACAAAAAATAACTATATTTCATTGAAAAAAATAAAATTTCCCTGCGTGGTCAAACCTCTTTCGCAGGGTTCATCCGTTGGCGTAACAATTGTTACGGCCCCTTCCCAGTTGAAAAAAGCGCTCAAATATGCTTTGGAATTCGGGCCAAGAGCAATGATCGAAGATTTTATTGAAGGCAGGGAAGTGACGGCGGCTGTTTTGGGCAATTCAAAGCCTCAAGCTCTGCCTTTGATTGAAATAAAACCAAAAGTTTCTAAGTTTTTTGACTACAGTGCAAAATACGAAGTCGGCGGCTCTGAAGAAATTTGTCCGGCCCAGATTAATTCAGTTTTAACAAAAAAAATTCAGGATTTAGCAATTAAAACACATATGGCTCTGGGATGTCACGGGGTTACAAGAACGGATTTAATTTTGCACGGCAGCCAGCCGTTTGTCCTGGAAATAAATACAATTCCGGGCATGACAAAAACTTCTCTTGTGCCTCAAGCGGCGGCTGCAGCGGGGATAGATTTTCCGGAACTTCTTGACCGTTTGATTGAGTTGGCTCGGGAAAAATAAGAATCCTTATGAGAATTCAAAAATATAAAAATAAACCTTTATCTGGGAAGAAAAAAAGCAGGCTTGGCTTAAAACTTTTTATTTTAGTTGTAGTCTTTTTTGTTTTTGCCGTCGGAAATTTTTATTTAATAATTTTTTCTTCGGTATTTCAAATCAATAAAATTTCGGTTAATGGGGCAAAAGACGTAAAATCAGAAGAGATTCAAAAAATTGCCGATGATATTTTAAGCGTCAAATTTTTAAATAAAATTCCAAAAAACAATCTGATTTTTTTGCCCGAGCAAGAAATAACACGAAGCATCCTTAATGATTTTCCAAAAATAAAAGAGGTAACTTTAACAAAGAAATTCATGGATCACACTTTAGTCATTAATATTATTGAAAGGGAGTCATCTGCTATTTGGTGCCGCGTCTTGCCTGAAGAATCCTTTTTGGTATCTTCTTCGAGCGCCGGGCAATTGCCAAATCAGGCGCCCCAGGCAGAAAATTGTTTTTTTGCTGACGCAGGCGGCTTTATATTCGGCGAAGCGCCAATTTTAAGCGGCGGTGCGGTGCCGACGGTTTATGAGCAAACAGCTTCGGCCATAAATATAAAAGATAAGGTATCTAATCCCAGGACGCTGGAATTTATTTTGGCCGCAAAAAAAGAGCTGACAGCCGTTAATTTAAACTTGACTGATTTTGTAATAAAATCGCAGTCTTTGGGAGACTTGGAGATTTTAACGCCCGAAGGCTGGATTATTTATCTTGATATTTCTAATTCCCCGGCGAGCCAGGTTAATGCTTTGAAGCGCGTTTTAGAAGAGGAAATAAAAGAGAATCGGAATCGCCTTGAGTACATTGATTTGCGAGTGCCCGATAGAGCATATTATAAATTAAAATAAAAAGCGATCCTAATTTACGAATACATCCGAATTATCCGAATTGGTCAGTTGACGAATTATTCGGGTCATTCGGATGTGAATTCGGATCATCCGGGTCGTTTTTTTATTTTTACGGTATCTGATAAACAAAAATTGAATATCCAATAACCGCTTTTGGCTGCAAATTGTTCAACCAGTCATAGTAGCCGGTCGGGTCTTTGTAGCCTAAAGCCGGTTTGCCTCTGCCGCCCTGCAAAAATGTCGCCGAAACAGCCAGCCAGTCGCCGGATTTTAATTCGGAAGAATTTCTATTACCCTGCCAGGGCTGAAATTTGTCCCCAAGAACATATTGGGCATCCGTGCCGCCGAAATATTCAACATAAATCTTTTTGATATTATTTTGCTCCAGCCACATATTTAAACGTGCTAAATCCTGTCCCCAATCAAGATTTGAATCAACGGCGTATTTATAGCCATTTTTTGTCCCGCCGACGCTTTCATTAAAATAAGCCAAGAAAGAAGGAAAAACGAGCAAAACAGAAACTGTCTGCCAGGCAATCAGCGCGCCAAGCAGTCCGTATTTTAAATAAGGATAAACTTTTTTTGCCGTATCTTTTATTCTGGCCCAAGAAATAATTTGGGAAGATACGAGGGCATAGATAAAAGGAAAAGTCGGCAAAACATGGCGTACGCCAATATTCAGAGTCGAGCGCACGCTCATGATCCAATAAAGCGCGATGAAAGAAAACATGGCGAAGCTTTCAAAATTTCTTGTCAGCCATAAGGAAAGTTTTGTCAGGCGTCCCAAAGACGCTTCCGGAGCTTGGCCAAGCTTTTCAACCTGCCGCTTTTTGAATAGAAAATAGAAAAATATAATTATTGCTGCCATTGTTAAAATATGCAGCGTCAAAGGTTCTTTTAAGAAGTAAATTAAAGGGAAATAATAAGACCAGCCGGCGGCCGAAACTTGGCCAAGAAAATATGTTGTGTTTCCGCCGGCCGCTCTTTGAAACACCATAAGCAGCCCGAACATGTATTGTCCGAGAGCGCGGATAGGCGTTGATTTGTTAGCCGTCCAGATTGCGATTTCAGCCGGGCATCTGGTAATACGGCTTAGCTTTGTGCAAGAAGCAAGCGGCTGTTGGTCTTGGCCTCCGGCGTAGGAAGACATAATGAATTTTATGTCTTGAAGCTGTTTTTGCGGCGGATAATTTTTTACATGGAAATAATAAACAGGTGTTACTACAAACGCGTAGCCGAGAAGAAAAATGAAAATAATGCCGCAAAGATTTTTTGCAATAATTTTGGCGGCAAAAACAAATTTCGGCTTTTGTTCCTGCGTGTTTAAAAAAGGGCTTTTAACAACGGTTTTTTGTTTCTGCTTTTGATTAATAATTTTTATGGCAATCCAGACAGCTGTCAGAAATATAAAAAATGGAACCAGCAAAAATAAAGAGAATTTTGTCAGTTGCGCCACTCCGAAAAATATCGTCGCACAAATAAAATTCCATAATTTGGGATTTTTTATCCAGCGGACAAAATAAAAAGTAGCGATAAAAAAGCCGGCCGCGGCCGTTACATCGGTAGTCACAAAGCGGCCGTGGGCAATAAATGTCGGGGAAAAAGAAAATAAAAACAAGGCTAAAAGAGCCGCTTGTTTCCCCCAGAGTTCTTTTGTCCATCGGAAAATAAAAATACCCAGAATCATTAAGATTAAAAGCGTTGGCAGGCGGCCGACAAAAAGCATTATGGATGCCGGATTGCCTTCTTTATATAAAAAATCAAAACCAAAATCCCACTGGCCGTTAATATCCTGAGTCCAGGCTTTGATATTGGACGGAAAATTGATTTGCTGGCCGGAAATTTTTGAAAAAGCAAGAACTGCCAATCCGGCCAAATCTTTAATCAAGGGCGGATGTTCGGGATTTAAACGCATATCTTGCTGAGTGACATAAGAATAGCCTGCCGGCAGATGGGCCACTTCGTCCATAATGGCCGTATCGGAAAGCATTGAGTAAAAAGCAACAAGAAGCATAAAAACAAGCAAGGCGGCGGCGATGTATTTTGAAAGTGATTCGCTCATACCCAGTATATCAACCCCGTATATCAACTTCGGCACAAAGGCCGAGACGTTGAATGGGGGCGAGATTATTTAATATTATTGACTGATAAAACACTTAATTAATTTTTGCTTCGGGCGACAGCCGAAGTTGTGTTACGGGGTCAACCTCGACCGCCGCCGAAGGTGGTAAAATAACCGCCTCGGAAATGATGATTGAGACTGAAATTATATTTATTTTTTATATCAAATAAGTTTCCAAAATTATTATAAGTCGAGGTTGTATTACTGGGCACAATTTTTCTATTTGTTTTAATTAAAAATTTATTTTAAAGGCCGAGAATTCGCCGAGGTTTTCGATTTTACCGTTGGGATATTTTTGTTTCAATTGCCCAAATAAATTTTCATCATATGCCATTGGCAAAATGAGAGCTGGGGTTTGCAAATATTGCGAGAGCAGTTCGCTAAATTGGCTTGATTTTAAATAAGTAATTTCCGAATTATTATAATCAAGAAATTTTATAGTTTGAGACGGCATCGGGATTCCGTCGGGATATGGCACAGGCACGCCATCTTCGTTAACTATAACATATTTTTTAATATTTGTTGGCAGCGATTTTAAATAATTTGCTTCATCAACAAATTGTTGGGTAAAAGCGCCTTTTAGATTAGGGTTTTGAGTCCAGTCAACGAAATAAAGTTTATAGGAGAAATAGGCAACCGTAATGCAAAACGCAAAAATCAAAATGCAAAATGACAATTTAAAATTAAAAATTTTTGAATTTTGACCTGTAATTTTGATATTTGATATTTGATTTTTAAATTTATTTATTATGAGCCAAAAACCAAGGCCGATAAAAATATATGTAGGAGGTATTGCTCCAATAGATCGTAGTGCATGTGGTAGCCCTTCGTATGAAGCAATGGATGGCAGAAGCATAGCGTCCCAGGCAACCAGTAGCGTATAGTGGACAGTCAATAGGGAATAGCTTCTGTCTATATAATTCCGTTTTTTGAAAATTTGGAATATTGAATAAAAAACGCCGATGATAAAAAACGGAATGAGCGGCCAGAAAATTTCGGGCGAGCCGGAAAAATTATGACGCCAGTTATAATCGCCGACCGCGACAAACTGCCCAAGTGTCTTGATCGTGCTTTGAATCAGGGTTTTGGCCACGCTGCCGGTGGCGAAAATTGAAACTTGTCCCGCCCGGCCCATAAAATCAGCCGGATTTTTGGCATAGTAATATAAAAGCGGGGCGGCAGCTATCAGGGCAAAAATTACGAAGATAATCCATGGGGCAAGCTTTAGGCGGGGCCGATTTTTGATTATCCAGATTATAAATATTGGTAGAATAATCAGTGGCGCGACACGGAAGGCAATATAAGTATGGAAGCCAAGGCCGAAGAAAAGACCCGCGACTAGAAAATAGCCGTTAGCGAATAGTTTATGTTTTTTATCCGGGTCATCCGTGTGTAATCCGGGTATCGGGGTCGCGTTTAGCGCTTTGAATAAGAAATATAAACCCCAGACAAGAAAAAACGGAACCATTATTGCGCGAAAACCTATTCGCGAAAAATTGACGTGCCAGAACGAGATAGCGAGAAAGAAAGTTGATAAAAGGGCGATGATTGTACTAGGGGCGTCAAAAGCCTTTGACTGCGGCCTCACTTCGTTCGGCCTGCGCTCAGGCGATAAACTATTTATTCCCTGAGCGAGGGCGTAGCCCGAGTCGAAGGGTTTAAGATAACTAAATAACTCTTTTGTAAGCAAATATGTCCCAAGCACCGTCAATATCCCAAATAAAACCGCCACGATTTTTATCGCCCAGATGCTTGCACCGAAAGTCAGGAAGCTGACCGCGATTAAATTTATGAACAATCCTTCGCGGCCGTTGTTTTCCGGGTAAAAAACTTTAAAATCGCCCGTCTTTATGGCGTCAAGCGCATTTACCCCATTCATTGCCACATCAGGATAAAGGCCGGGCGGAATTTCTGCCAATTTATAAAAACGGAAAAAAACCGCTATTGCCAAAATTAAAAGAAGCAGAATTATTTTGTTTCTTTTTGAGATAGATAGCATATTGTTTCTATTATACCAGAATATCAAAAATATGTTTGTGGATAACTAACGACCGGAGCTGCTTACTTAACAGAGCTTTTATGATAAAATGAAAATAAGAGAATTAACTATATTTTTGGTAAGGAAGCAAATATAAATTTATGCCCAAGTTTGAGCAACCTCAACCATATTCTCCAGAAGAACAGACAGAAGTAAAAGAGGAAATGGAAAGGCAGGCAGATGAACAGAGAAAGACATCGGAACAGCAGCCATCGGCTGAAGAAACATTAAAGCCACAAGAAGAAGGGGGGAAAGAGCCTTTAGTAGAGGAACTAGAGCTTGGCATTCGTGAAGAAAAACAAAGCATCGAAGCTGGCGAGCAAGAAAGAAGGCAAGAGGAAGAAGTGAGAAAGGTCAAAGAAAAAGAGAAGCAAAACGTATTGCACGAATTGAAAGAAGAGCCAGCTCCGGAAGTAATAGAGTCGGTCCATCGAGCCGAAAGGAAGAGTGAGGTTATAAAGACGCCCGAGCAAATTCTAATAGAGGCCAGAGAAAATTTTGCTAGGGCGCAACTGGATAAAGTTGAGACACTAAAAACCGTTAAAAAATTTAAAGGCGAGTCACTGATTAATGCTATAAAATCGTCGGACTCTGAAACAATAGCTGAATATGACGAACAAACCAAAAATTTAGTTGACAAAGGCATACCGGCGACTTTAATGACTGCCGAAGAGAAGCAGGTCTATTATGACGCGCAGACAAGGAGAGACGCTTTTATTTCTCATATTGAATCATGCGGTATAAAAAATGTGCAGGCATGTAAAATGTATGAAGACATTATTGAACACAACAGGGCAAAAGAACAATATCAGGACGCATTAAAAAATACGAGGGCGACAATGTATGAAAAAGCTCTGGATGAAATAGAAAAATTAGGCGTGCCTAAAGAAAAAGCCAATGAGTTGATGCGTCAAAAAATAGATGAAATTGCGAAAACAACGGTCGTGGCAGAGGCGAATAATTTATATGGCACAAAAACTAAAATTGGTCTAGAGGCCAAAGGCGATGCTTCATTCTTTGAGAAAAGTTGGAAAACAGCCGGTAAAGCTGTTGAATGGTATAGAAAACTGCCTCTTAAATACAAGCTTATGGTTTCAGCTGGATTATTGGCTGGCGGTGTGGCGGCCGGTGCAGCTGGTGGGGCAACAGGTGCGGCTTTGGCGGCAGGCGTAGTCACTGGCCGCTGGTTCCAACGAAGTTTTGGCGGTGCAGCCACAGCCGTTGGATTGGAAAGCTTAATCAAGCGTTCTCAAGAAAAACGGGCCGAGAAAAAAACATTTAAAGAATTTGGCGATAAATTATCTGAAATAATAGAAAACAATGATAAAAGTTTAGACGAAAGATTATTTGAACTGGAAGGCAAAAAGAAAGGTGAAAAAACCAGCCGCTATATTTTAGCGGGCACCGCTGGCGCAGTGGTGGCCTCCGGTTTATTGGGCAGAGCGATTCGTTGGGGCTTAGAAGAAACGGGAATAGGTAAATCAGTAAAAGAATCAGTCACTGGCTGGTTTGAGCATAAACCGCCTTCTCCGGAATTGGCAGTTTCTCATGGGCCGGGTTATATACCAACCGCAGAAGATCAAGAAATATTTAAAGAAAAACCAATTTTACTTTACGAAGAATCTTATGAGGTGTTGCGCGGCGGTCCTCAAATCGCCGAAAAAGGAGATTCGGTCTGGAAAATTATTGGCCGTCAGATGTCAGAACGTTACGGAGAAAAATTCGACAATTTGGATGAAGCTCGAAAAACCTATCTGATTGATGCCCTAAAAGATAGAGTGGCCGTTGATCCGGAAAAATTCGGAATAACAAATGTAGACCAGATTGAGGCAGGGAAAACCTATAATTTACTGCCTGGTAGCAGAATTGAGATTGAAGAATTAATGGATAAAGCTAAGACATTGGAGGAGGGAATAGCTTCGCAGATAACCGAACACGATAAAATGATAGAAGATTGGGTTAAAAATCATCCTGGCGAAAGTTTAACAACTGAAAAAGTAGATGAGATTTTGTTCGGGGGAAAAACAGAGATTTCGGATATAGAAAAATATGAAGAAATTGCCAGCGCAAAGAGAGCAGGGACCCCTATTGAGATCCCAGGCCAAGAAGAGGCAGCTCAAGCAGAGGAGCTGCCAGGCGAACCAGAAGCAGAAGATTCGCGCTTTAAAGCGGAGTATCCGTATAGTCCAGAGGAAAAGAGGCAAATGGGCGAAAGAATAATGGATTATAATGAAAAAGCGCAGGTCAGAGCTATTGGTTATGCTCAGCCGGAATATCAGACCGTAAGAAATGTAAAGGTTAATATTTTTTTGCAAGAATTTCCTCCCCGTCATCGGGCCTGGGATATGTGGCGTATGAATCCGAATTACAGTCGCTATAGTCCTTATGAATTCAGGCATCATGTCAGAGCGGCTGAGATAATTAGAAATTACCACCCTCATAATCGCGGCATAGGACAGATGACTATTGGAAGATTTTTTCAGACTTATGGCCCCAGGCGGTTTCCGATGCCATTTCCTCCGCCGCCCCCTCCGCCATTTGGCAGACCATTTTAAAATAAATAATTTTTAATCACGCTAATTATGGACAAAGATACAATCCAACAAAATATAATTCAAGGGTTGGGCTTGCAAGATTTGCCGGAAGAAACGCAAATTAAGCTTTTGACGCAGATGACAGAGTCGGTTTTAAAGAGAGTCACCGTGCAAGTCCTGGAGCGGTTGTCGGAGCAGGAGCGCGAAGAATTTGCCAAATTTCAGGAAACCGGCGACGTCGCCAAAGTGGACGAATTTTTAAAGTCAAAAATTCCGGATTATGATGGTATGGTTGAGCAAGTAGTGGCCGAGTTTAAAGAAGAAATGAAGTCTAACATCGAAACTTTAAAAAGTGCTTAAAAAATAATTTTTTAACTCAAGGAGACCTTTTTATGAATCCAGAAATGCAGATAGAAAAAGAATTTTCTTCGGAGGGGGAAAATATAGAAAC
>PEYL01000026.1:0-11199 GCA_002774415.1 Candidatus Portnoybacteria bacterium CG08_land_8_20_14_0_20_40_83
CACCAAAAAAAAGAAGGCACGCCGACAATGGGCGGAATTTTAGTCTGGTTTACAGTGCTAGTTTTAATTGGTTTATTCTGGCTGCTATCAAAACTCGGCGTTGATTCAATAATCGGAAAACTTAATTTTTTCTCAAGAAGCGAAACCCTCCTGCCTTTGGGAGCGCTGGTTGCCTCGGCTTTGGCCGGATTAGCGGACGACCTATTGGGAGTTTTGCGAATCGGTCCAAGGGGCGGAGGACTGCGCATGCGCCACCGAATTATTGTTTATACAGCCATTGCCGCTTTTGGCGCCTGGTGGTTTTTTTCAAAGCTGGACTGGAGCACCATTCATATTCCTTTTGTCGGAAATTTCAATATCGGCATCTGGTATATTTTGGTTTTTGTTTTTGTTTTGGTGGCAACTGCGTTTTCGGTTAATGAAACCGACGGCCTGGACGGTTTGGCAGGCGGCACGCTTTTGATAGCTTTCGGCACTTACGGCGTAATTGCTTACAGCCTCGGCCATTATAATCTGGCTGCTTTTTGCGGAGTAACGGCCGGGGCGCTTTTAGCATTTTTGTGGTTCAATATTTATCCGGCCAGATTTTTTATGGGCGATACGGGTGCGATGTCACTTGGCATCACTTTGGGCATAATTTCGATGCTGACAAATCAATTTTTGCTTCTGCCATTTATTGCTTTTATTATGATGGTTGAATCACTTTCTGTGATTGCGCAGACAATTTCAAAAAAACTTCGCGGCAAAAAAATATTTTTATCCGCGCCGCTTCATCATCATCTTGAAGCCAAGGGCTGGCCGGAAACAAAAATTACAATGCGTTTTTGGATTATTTCCTGGGTCATGGCATCAGTTGGATTAATTCTGGCATTTTTGGATAAGATAATTTAAAATCACCAAATAAGACAAAATTTACGAAACCTTGTCAACCCTTGACAAGGTTTTTGATATATGCTATACTGTAGCAATAAGAAGTAACGCGTGATGTGAAATTCCTTGGCTTAAATAAGGCGCTTATTGCCTGAGCGGAGGCCGTCAGGCCGAAGTCGAAGGATTATTTAGACCCTTCGGCGTCCCGCTAAGCGGGACTTGCTCAGGGAATAAAATAGAGCTGAATTTCACATCATACGTATAAGAAGTAGAGTTAGCGACAGTTAAAAATTAGATAGATAAGCGAGGAGAGAGCATTTAAGCCAATTAAAGCTTAAATAAACGCATATATACCAGGTAGTGAAAATTCGGCTGGTTGCCGCAGGCAACCAATCTAGAAAACAAGCCGAATTTCTACTACCTGAATATACGTATAAATGGGTTAGTCCCAAGCCCGGATTCGTCTGGGCTAAGGGACAAACAAAAAGCGGCTCCTCCTTTTACCCCGTAAAATCTCCTCGAGATATTTTACGGGGCGAGTGAGCCGCTTTTTGCTTAACCAAATAATAGTCTACCCTGAGTCCTTCGACTTTGCTCGGGATAAACTTCGGCGAAGGGCTAGGAACAGGTATGGAGGGGAGGTTAGGTAATATTTTACCTTCTAAATCTCCCTTTCATTCCTGTCTCTGGCATAACTAAGCTCAGCTTTGCAGAAAAGATAAAGTTCTTTGTGAAAAAAATCCAAAATCCGCTTGCATCGGCGGGGTAGAAATAAAGCAAGGAGGATGATATGAAAAAAACAAATAGAAAGTTTTTTCTTACGCTCTTATTATTGATTATCGGCTCAATATTAATGGGTGCGATTACGAAGTTTTTCACTCAATCTATTATCGGTGGAATTCTCATTGCCATAGCTATGTTCATTGGCGAAGGATTAATTATCTATGATTTCGCCTATAGGGATCAAGGTATTACCAACCTTGCGTAGTGAGCCTAAAAAGGGTGCAAGCAAAACCATCAAAAAAAGGGCAGATATCAAAACGATTCTGCCCTCTTTCTCCGAGATTTTGTCAAATTAATTTACGAAATCTCAGAGAAGGAATACATTAAGATTAAGGGCTGTTGATAGACAAACAGTTAAAAAGAATTAAAATAAAAGTGTAGTACATTTCATAAACAAAAGGAGAAAAAGATGGAATCGATAACTTCAACTTCATTCCTGTTTTTCGGTACATTGACTATTGTCTTTCTAGGATCAGTCGCGTTGTTTCTAGCGATAAACTCTGATTCTGATAGTATTTCAAAAGTCGCCTGGATGGCATTTAAATGCTTGGTGGTACTTAGCGCTCTTGGCCTGATGCTGACGATTTCGTCAGTTTACTGGACAAAATTTCGTCAGGTTTCTGGATAAAATCCAAAAAATCCAAAGAAAGAGGAGGGTTAGATTATGGCTATTATCATTTGTTCAAGTTGTGAAGGGACAGGTTGTCGGAAGTGTAGGGATGGATTTGTTGATATACCATCTCCTTATGAAAGAAACATTGTCACGCCGAAGCCAACGACGGAGCAAACAAAACTGTCTATGTCTTCGTCAGTGGCAATAACAACAAAAATAAGTTCGTAAAGATAGCATTCGGCGTGTGGATTTTTGAAAAAAATCCACACGCCTCCTTTTCTGAGACTTTGTATGGCTCTCTCCTGCGAAGTCTCCGAAAAGGAAGAAAAAAGCGTTCTAACGAAAAGTTGGAACGCTTTTTGGTTTTGTGGACTATTTTAGTAGCCAGCAACCCAAAGTTTTGCTATAATTAAAGATAAATAAGGAACAGGTTTTTGGTCTTGGCGGCCAGTTTGGTCTTGGACCTTGGTTTTCGGGTTTTTTACCTTTAACCTAAGACTCGAGACTATACCGGCTGCTATGATTATAAACAATGACTATACAAGATTTTCGAGGTAAACGCGTCACCGTCATGGGCATCGGGCTGCATGGCGGAGGGCTCGGCGTAATAAATTTTTTCTATCAGGCAGGCGCCAAAATTCTGGCGACTGATTTAAGGACCCGCCGCGAGCTCAGGGAATCGCTGGACGCATTAAGAAATTTTCATGGCGTCAGGTATGTTTTAGGCCAGCACAGAGAAGAAGATTTTAAAAACGCCGATTTAATTATAAAAAATCCGGCCGTGCCCAATGAATCAAAATTTTTAAAAATCGCCAAAAAAGCCGGCGTGCCGATTGAAACCGACATCGGAATATTTTTTGAGCTTTGCCCGGCGACGATCATCGGAGTGACCGGCTCGCGTGGAAAATCAACAACTGCTTCTTTAATTTATCAATTTTTAAAACCAAAGCACCCCGATACGGTTTTGGCAGGCAACATCAGAATGTCGGTTCTGGAAAAATTGCAAGAAATCCAAAAAACCACCTTAGTCGTCCTTGAGCTTTCTTCCTGGCAATTAAACGGACTCACACCCCAAAAAAAAAGTCCGCAGGTTTCAGTTATAACTAACATTATACATGACCACCTTGACCGATATAACTCCATGAAAGATTATATTTTGGATAAAAAAGTTATTTTTCAATTCCAAAAATCAAACAACTTTTTAGTCTTAAATTACGACGACGAGATTTTAAAAAATTTAGCGCCCGAAGCAAAATCAAAAATTTATTATTATTCAATCAACGCCCAGACAATCGGCGAACTTGAAAAACTGCCAAAAACCAGCCAGGAATCAAGATTGGGCGCGTATCTGGCGGGAGAATCTATTTTCTTTGGCGCGGCTAAAGAAAAAATCGCCGAGCTTTCGGACATAAAATTAATCGGCCGCCATAACATAAGCAATGTTTTAGCCGCCGTCACGGTTGCCAAATTATTTAATGTGCCGGCCAGAATTATTAAAAAAACGTTGAATAGTTTTGAAGGTCTATCGGGCAGAATTCAGCTAATAAAAGAGATAAACGGCGTCAAATACATAAACGACACGGCTTCCACAATCCCCGAAGCCGCCATTGCCGCAATTTCGGGCTTAAGCTCCCGTTATTGCCTGGAGCCAAGGCGCATAATTTTAATTACGGGAGGGGCGGATAAAAATCTTGATTTTCGAGACTTTGCCGCAATTTTAGCCAAACAGACAAAAGCCGTATTAATGCTTCCCGGCACGGCCACCCAGAAAATTGAAAACCAGATTAAAAAAGCAATTTTTAACAAAAAAATTAAATTGCCGATAAAAAGATTTTCCAGCATTGAAAAAACCGTTTCCTTTGCGGCAAAAATTGCCAAACCCGGCGATATTGTGCTGCTTTCGCCCGGCTGCGCCAGCTTCGGCGTTTTCAGAAATCAGTACGAGCGCGGCGAAAAATTTAATCAGGCAGTAAATAAATTATAAACTATGCGTTTAATCGGGAGTAAAAAAACGCCAAATTTAATTATTTTAACCGTCGTGGCGATTTTGGTTATTTTCGGACTTTTTATGGTGACAAGTGCGGAAGTCGTCATCTCTCAAGAAAGATTTAATCAGTCTTTTTATTTTGCGAAAAATCAGATTTTAAAAGGGCTGATTCCGGGTCTAATTCTGGGCTATATTTTTTTTCGCGTTCCTTATCAATATCTGCGCAAATACGCTCTGCCAATTTTTGTCATCGGACTGGCTATGTTGACCGCGGTTTTTATCCCCGGCATCGGCATGGCTCTGAGCGGGGCAAAAAGATGGCTTCAAATCGGCAGTTTTAATTTTCAGCCCAGCGAAATTTTCAAATTAGGCTTTATCATCTATCTGGCATCGTTTCTTGGAAAAACAGACAAGTCAGACAAAAAAGAAAACCGCCAGCGCCTTATCCCATTTTTAATTATCCTAGGAATAACAGGATTGCTAATCGCGCTTGAGCCGGATATCGGAACCTTGGGAGTTTTTGCTTTAACGGCATTCGCGATGTATTTTATGGCCAAAACGCCTCTAGGCCATGTACTGATACTGGGCGTAGCCGGCATTCTCGCATTAGTGCTTCTTGTAAATATTTTCCCGCATGCTTTGGAAAGAGTGCAGGTGCTTTTACATCCGGACATTGAACAGGGAGGCAAGGCATACCAGATAAACCAAAGCCTGATTGCTTTTGGTTCGGGCGGCATATTCGGCCAGGGGCTCGACCAGGGAAAACAAAAATTTCTTTATCTGCCTCAGGCAGCCAGCGATTCAATTGCCGCGGTCATCGGGGAAGAATTGGGCTTTTTGGGAATGCTGGGGATGCTGACGCTTTTTGTCACTTTTGGCTTTCAGGGTTTAAAAATCGCCAAAAACGCGCCTGACGATTTTTCAAGACTTTTAGCAGGGGGCATCACCTGCTATATAATTATTCAGGCTTTTATCAATATCACTGCCATCGTCGGCTTAATTCCTTTGACCGGGGTCACCCTGCCTTTTATTTCATACGGAGGAACTTCCTTGATGGTATCGCTAATAGCAGTAGGAATTTTATTGAACATCTCAAAGTATGCGACAAAGTAGTTATAAAATAATTCAAATTTTAAAAATCAAAATGCAAAATGACAATGTAAAATGCAAAATGGATAAAAGTCAAATTTGATTTTAGCATTAGCTAATTTTGAATTTTGATTTGTCATTTTGAACTTTGCACTTTGCATTTTAAATTTAAAAATGAGAATCATTTTTACCGGCGGCGGCACGGGCGGACATCTCTTCCCAATAATCGCCGTTGCCAGAGAACTTAAAAAAATAAATCAGACGCCGGATGGCCAACCTTTGGAAATGCTTTTTGTCGGGCCCAAAACGGTGGGCGAAGAGGCTTTTAGCAAAGAAGGTATTGTCAGTAAAAATATTTTAGCCGGCAAATTGCGGCGTTATTTTTCAGGCCATAATCTGCTGGATGTATTTCGCGTCATTATCGGCTTTTTTGAATCCTTATGGATACTTTTTTCCTATATGCCTAATGTCGTTTTTTCAAAAGGGGGTTTTGGCTCGGTGCCAGTGATTCTGGTCGCCTGGATTTATCGGATTCCTGTCTTAGTTCACGAATCCGATTCTGTGCCGGGACTTTCTGTTAAGCTAACGTCGCATTTTTCAAAAAGAATTGCCATATCTTTTCCAAGAGCCGCTTCATTTTTCCCCGCCAAAAAGACAGCGCTGCTTGGCAATCCCGTCCGTTCCGATATCTTTTCCGGCTCAAAGGAACAAGCCAAATCCTTATTTCAGCTTGCGGGACAAAAGCCGTTACTTTTAATTTTGGGGGGCAGCCAGGGAGCCAAAACAATTAATGATATTGTATTTTTGGCAATGAAAGGCTTGCTTGAAAAATGCGAAATAATCCACCAATGCGGCCAGGAAAATTTTTCAGAATTAAAAACGCTTTTGGGAACTAACATTCCGCCAGAATATCATTTGTATTCTTTTTTGGACGAGGAACAAATGAAACACGCTTTGGCAGCAGCCGATCTGGTGATTTCACGGGCCGGCGCCGGAAGCATTTTTGAAATTGCCGGCTCGGGCAAGCCCAGCATTTTAATTCCTCTGCCGGATTCTGCCGGCGACCACCAGAAAACAAACGCTTTTGATTATGCTCTAACCGGCGCCACATTGGTTTTGGTACAGGAAAATTTAACGCCGAATTTCTTGAAAGACCGCGTTTTCGCCCTGCTTGAAAATCCCGATTTGCTTGCCAAAATGTCTGCCGCCGCCAAAACTTTCGCCAAGCCGGATGCGGACAGAATTATTGCCCAAGAAGTTCTAAGTATCGCAAAACATTAATATTTAACGGCATCGTAAGTCGATATCGACTTATCGATATCGACTTAACCCGATAGTGTTAAAATAAAAATATTAATAAACTAAAAATCGCTCAAATTGCCCCTTTATGGATTCCTGTGCCGCCCCGCACCTACGGCGGCATTGAATTGTTATTATCGCTTTTAACTGAAGAGTTGGTCAGGCGCGGTTATGATATAACGCTTTTTGCCTCGGGCGATTCCAAAACAAAAGCCAATATCGTTGTCGCCACTGAAAAAGCTTTATGGCTAAGAAAAGACTTACGCAGTCCCCATGCA
This sequence comes from Candidatus Portnoybacteria bacterium CG08_land_8_20_14_0_20_40_83, assembly GCA_002774415.1. Taxonomy (GTDB): domain Bacteria; phylum Patescibacteriota; class Minisyncoccia; order Portnoybacterales; family GWB1-42-6; genus CG1-02-40-82. The sequence goes on from PEYL01000026.1 coordinate 6,920, forward strand.
GTGATCACTCGCCTGCTAAGAATGGTCCATGACCGGCGCAAACAATTTGATTTGATTCACAATCATTTTGATTTCTTTATGTTTTCGCTTTTGATAAGCAATGACTGCCCGCCGGTGCTGACAACCCTTCATCGGCCAATTGACGAAGAACTGGCCCGAGTTGCTCGCTCTTTCCCAAAAATGAAATTTTGCGCTATCTCAAATGACCAGCGACAAAGCGCAGAAGAAAAGGGTTTAGAAATCATTGACGTCGTTCATAACGGCATAAAAGTCCAAGATTACACATTTAATGAAAAGCCAAATGATTATTTCATGTATTTGGGGCGTTTAAATAAAGATAAGGGAGTGACTGAGGCAATTTATGCGGCAAAAGAAGCTCGTGTTAAACTGATCGTTGCCGGAAACGTGGCCGGTGGTGATGAATGGAATTATTTCTTGCACGAAGTCCAACCAATTTTAAACGATGAAGGAATACAGTTTGTTGGTCAAGTGGGCTTTGAACAAAAAGTAAAATTATTAAGCGACGCAGAGGGAATTCTTTTCCCAATTGATCGGCGAGAACCATTTGGCCTGGTTATGATTGAAGCGATGGCTTGCGGTACGCCTGTCATTGCTTTCAATCGAGGATCAGTGCCAGAAGTGGTGGTTGATAAAAAAACTGGGTTTATTGTAGATGATAAAGAAGAAATGATTGAAGCGATTAAAGAAATTGGCTCAATCAAAAGAAAAGACTGCCGCAAACATATTGAGCAAAATTTTACCTTAAACCAAATGGTTGATAAATACGAAAAAATTTATAAAAAATTAACTTAAAAATCATGCCGGGTAGTGAAAATTCGACATAGACTAAAAGTACTATCTGGCAAAAAATAAAAATTAAAATTGTAAAATTATATTAAAATCAAATTTTTAATAAAATCTGATTTTAGTTGAATTTCTACTACCCGGCATGGAAAAAAAATTACGCATTGCTCAAGTGGCGCCCTTATGGATAACTGTCCCACCGGAAAAATACGGCGGGATTGAAAGAATTATCGCTATGCTTTGCGACGGCTTAACCCAAAAAGGTCATGAGGTAACCCTTTTCGCCGCTCCCGGTTCAAAAACAAAAGCCAAGCTTATTTCGGTTTTTGAGAAACCTCTTCTTGAAGCCAATATTTCGTGGTCAAATCCTGTCTGGAACCTCAGAAATTTATCAAAGGCGTTTGAAATGGCAAACAATGGTCAATTTGACATTATCCATTCCCACCTTGATTTGTGGACGCTCTTTTTTCATAACCTCACAAAAATACCCGTTTTGCAAACAATGCATAATCCTTTATATCGCGACAATGCGGATGCATCAAAAGATGACCGTTTAAAGCTTTTCACCGAAGAAGCCGGAAAAATCGATATTGTTTTTATCAGCCAATCAGCCAAAAATCAGGCAATGGTTAAATTTCCCGAAGGTAATGGCCAAATTATCTATAACGGAAGTGACATTAGCCATTTTCAATTTAACCCCAAGGGCGGTGACCATTTTGTTTGGATTGCCAGGATGAACAAACATAAAGGAGTGGAGAATGCCATTGCCGCTTGCGAAAAAATGGACGTCAAATTGCTGCTGGCCGGCCGCATTGACCCAACTCAAAAAGAATATTTTGAAACTTATATAAAGCCGCATCTTAATGAAAAAATAGAATACGTCGGGGAGTTGACCGAAGACCAGCTATCTGATTTTTACGGACCGGCTAAAGCCTTGCTTTATCCGATTGAATGGGAAGAACCTTTTGGTTTGGTGGTGACCGAGTCAATGGCCTGCGGTACGCCGGTGATTGCTTACCGCCGCGGTTCAATGCCCGAATTAATTGAAGACGGCAAAACCGGTTTTGTAGTTGACAGCAATATAGATTTATTAGTTGAAGCAATGAAAAAAGCTGACCGAATTGACCGAGCCTTAGTTCGCCAAAGAGTTGAGGAAAAATTCAGCAAAGAAACAATGGTCGATAATTATGAGAAAGCTTATTATAAATTAATTTCTGAAAATAAAAATGCCTGAATTTTCAGAAAAAATTTCAGAGGATAACAAAGTGCAGGAACTTAAAGAAAAATTGCAAAATGATATTGCCACTCTTCGCGATCCGGAGCACGGCTATATAAGAGCCGGCTATCCCAGATTCATGCGCCTTTTTGGCCGAGACTCTTTAATTGTTTCCAATCAATTAATGGAAACGGACCCAAATATTTGCCGTTCAACTTTAGAAATTTTATCGGAATTTCAAGGCAAAAAATTTGACGCGGTAAGCGAAGAGGAACCAGGCAAAATTGTTCATGAAACCGATCCCGGCAAAAATCATCATCCAGAATATGAATGGATTCCTTTTCCTTATTATGGCTCTGTTGATTCCACTCCCTGGTTTTTAATCACATTCGCCAAATACCTTGAAAAAACTGATGACCAAGAATTTTTAAATCAACATAAAGAAAATATTGAAGCGGCCGCCCAGTGGCTGGAAACAAAAACAAAAAGCGATCCCAGTGGCTTTCTTCGCTATCAAAGGAAACAGGAAAAAGGCCAGCTTTTTCACCAAGGATGGAAAGACAGTTTTTCTGATAGTCTAGGGATAGAGCCGCCGGTTGCCATTGTGGAAGCCCAAGGCTATAGTTATTTAGCGCTAAAAGAAGCTGCTAAACTATTAAATAATAAAAAATACAATCAGCTAGCCGACGAATTCAAAAAACGGTTTAACGAAAAATTTTGGATGGAAGACGAAAAATATTTTGCCTTGGCGCTTGATGGAGAAAATCAACAAAAAAAGACAATTACCTCAAATCCCGGCCACTTGCTTTTTACAGGCATTCTAGAAAAAGACAAAGAAGATTTGGTGGTCAAAAGACTTTTTGAACCAGATATGTGGACAACTTATGGTTTGAGAACCCATTCCTTAAACGAAACGAATTTTGATGCTAAAAGCTATCATCTCGGCTCTGTCTGGCCCCACGACAATTGGATTATTGCTCAGGGGTTAAAAAAACTTCGTTATAATAACGAATATCAAAAAATAAAAGAGGCGATTTTAAAAGCCCAAAAAGAGTTTGGTTATATTCCCGAACTCTACGCAGTCACCCCTGAGGGCAAATTGGAAGAAATAGAAAAAGCCTGCAAGCTCCAGGCCTGGGCTTCGGGAGCTGCCATTCAATTTTTAACCCAAACAAAATAAAATATGAAAAAATTAAAGATCGCCACCATGGTCACCGGTCATTTTGCTACCCCGCCTCCCGAAGGCATAATTTATGCTCCGATGGATGTAGCTGTTGATATTACAGAAGGTCTGGTAAAAAAGGGCCACCTAGTTGATTTTTATGGTCCGGAAGGAACAAAAGTTAATGCAACCAGAGTTGTGAGTTTTAACCTAAAACCCTTAAAGCAACCCGAGGGAGAAAAAATTATTAAAGGTCTTAATGTCGGCAATGCCGAAATTAATAAAATTTTTAATCTTTGGGATCAGTATTTGATCGCCAAGATGTTTGAAGCGGCCGAAAAGGGAGAATATGATTTGCTGCATATTCATCCGCCCGATCGGGCAATTCCTCTTGGATTATCTCATCCTAAAATTCCGGTTTTTTATACTCTCCACGATCCGATTTATCCCTGGCGGGCGGAAGTTTTTTCTATGTTTGCCAGCCCCAATCAATATTATATTTCTATAAGCGATGCTCAAAGAAAACCGGCGCCCAATTTAAATTATGCGGCCACCATTTATAACGGCGTTAATTTGAATGATTTTCCTTTTTCTAAAGAGCATGATGATTATCTGCTTTTTTTGGGACGCATCCAGCCGGAAAAAGGAGTGGCCGAAGCAATCCAGGTGGCAAAAATTACCGGCGATAAACTTTTAATTATCGGCCCGCCGGTCACCGGCGAATATTGGGACAAGAGAATCGCGCCTTATTTAAATGACAAAATCCAATATTTGGGCTACGTCCCGCGAGAACAAATTTTCAAATACTACCAGCGGGCCAAAGCAACTCTTGTGCCGATTCAATGGGAAGAGCCGTTCGGCCTGGTCTTAACCGAATCAATGGCCTGCGGCACGCCGGTGATTGCTTTTGACAGAGGCTCGGTGCCGGAAATCATCGTTGACGGCAAAAACGGTTTTATCATCAAAAATAATGATATTGAGGCAATGGCCGAGGCAGTTAAAAAAATTGATGCAATAAATCGCGCAGACTGCCGGGCCCATGTCGAAAATAATTTCAGTATTGAACGAATGGTTGACCGATACGAAAAAATATTTCTC
>PEYL01000026.1:11237-17248 GCA_002774415.1 Candidatus Portnoybacteria bacterium CG08_land_8_20_14_0_20_40_83
AGTCATTTTTCTTTTTTACATCGGAGTTTTTAAAATAAATATAAACATCGGGCCGTTTTAAAATACTAATCTTGTCATTCCTGCGAAAGCCAGAATCTAGACCTAAATTAATCATGGATTCAGTGTCAAACACGGAATGACAAAAAATAAAATGGATATTCAACAATCAAATCCTTATCAACAAGCTCCATTATCCAATCAGCCGACTGCGCAGCCCACGCCAGAACCCACAAAATCCAACAAACTCTGGCCGATTGATTGGGGACATAATACGTTTATAAAAATTGCCGACACAACTCTTTTCTTTGGTGTTATAATAATTTCGGTTTTTACAATAATTTTGATTTTATGGGGTATCGTCGCCCCTGGCCCCATGGAGCCGAGTTTCACCCCATCAAATTTTATTAAAATCAATAGCTATTTTCGCATTTTAAATTCTGCATCTTTGGTTTTATTTATTTTTTCATTTTTTGTTTTTATCTTATCGGTCATAAAATTTAAATCTTTAGATAAATTTGAAAAAATTTTCTTGTTTGCGCCAATATTTTCTTTTATTGTGCTTACGTTGGTAAGTTTACTTCAGCCATTTTGCTGCTTAATAACTAACCCTCAATGATTTTTTTATCATGAAATTAAATTCTCTAATCCGCACCCGTTTTGCGCCGAGCCCCACCGGTTTTTTGCATATCGGGAGTTTGCGCACCGCGCTTTATACTTATCTTTTTGCCAAACAATCAGGTGGCCAGTTCATTTTGCGGCTGGAAGATACTGACTTAGAAAGATTGGTTGAGGGCGCGGCTGAAGCAATTTATAACGGCTTAAAATGGGCCGGTTTAAATTACGACGAAGGGCCTGATGTTGGCGGACCTTTTGGGCCGTACGTTCAGTCAAAGCGACTTGATTTGTATAAAAAGTACGCGAATGAATTAATTAAAAATGGTAATGCTTATTATTGTTTTTGCTCTGACGAGACATTGGAACAAATGCGCCAAGAACAAATCGCCAAAAAACAAGCGCCAAAATACGATAGACGGTGCCTGAAGCTAAGGGACGAGGAGGTCAAACAAAAGCTGACGGCAAACGAGCCACGCGTCATCAGAATGAAAATTCCTGAAAAACGAATTATTGAATTCACTGATATCGTGCGCGGCAAAGTCGCTTACAATACGAACGAGCTTGACGACCAGGTGCTTTTAAAATCCGACGGCTATCCGACATATCACTTAGCAGTCGTTGTTGATGACCATCTGATGCAGATTTCCCATGTGACGCGTACAGAAGAATGGCTGCCCTCAACGCCAAAACATATTTTGCTTTATGAATATTTCGGCTGGGAAGCGCCGGCCTGGGCACATTTGCCGCTTTTATTAAATCCCGACAAAACAAAAATGAGCAAAAGAAAAGGCGATGTGATGGTTGGAGATTATATTAAAAAAGGTTATCTGCCTGAAGCCATGATAAATTTTCTGGCATTTTTGGGCTGGAATCCCGGCTTGCCCGCCGAAGCCTTGGCGAAGGCGGGAACGGAAAAAGAAATTTATTCAATGCAAGAATTATTAAAAGATTTTTCACTTGAAAAAGTCCATAAAGCCGGCGCGATTTTTAATATTGAAAAGTTAAATTGGTATAACCAATATTATATGCGCCAGATACCTTTGGACAAACTGACCGAACTATGCATTCCATATCTTATAGAAAATGATTTGATTGTCCCCAAATTTGACCATAGTTTTGACATTGCCGCTATGAAAGGCCCTTTTACTGTCAAAGATTTTGAAACTTGCCTAACAAAAGAAAAAATTTCATTTGATTATATAAAAAAAGCGGTTGCTCTGGAACAAGAACGCTCAAAGACCTTATCGGAGATAGGGGAGAGCGTTAAATTCTTTTTTGAGGAACCCCAATATGACAAATCGCTTCTTTTCTGGAAAGACACGAGCGAAGAAGAAATAAAAAAATCTTTGCAGACTTTGCAAAAAATAATTAGCGACATTACCGAAAAAAAATTCAAAAAAGAAAATTTGCAGGAAATAATAATGCCCGAGGCTGAAAAATTGAGCGATAGGGGAATAATGCTTTGGCCTCTGCGCGCCGCGCTTTCGGGCCAGAAAGCTTCGCCCGGACCCTTTGAGATCGCCGAAGTTTTGGGAAAAGAAAAAACATTTGAAAGAATTTCATTTGCGATAAAAAAATTGGATTAGCGGCTGGTTTTACAACAAGAACGTAAATTTAAAAGTAAAAAATCAAAATGTAAAATGACGCATAGCGTCATCCTGAGCGAAGCGAAGAATCTCGCTATTTCTATGAGATCCTTCGGGCAACGCCCTCAGGATGACAACAAAGTTATCAATTTTTAATTTTGAATTGTCATTTTGACTTTTGCATTTTAAATTTTAAATTAAAGATGGGGACGAAATTTCGCAAAATCATAATTTTTTTAATTCTGTTAGCAACCATCACATTGCCTATTTTTACATCGGCTGAAACCACCGAAGAAATGAGGGCACAAATCGCGGCTAAGCAAGCCGAAATCCAGCAGCTGGAAAAACAAATCGCTGAATATAACGCCGAGCTCAAAAACAAAAAAAACCAGGAAAGTTCCCTAACCAAACAAATTGCCAACATGCAGCTCCAGATAAAAAAACTGGAGGCTGATATAAAATTGACCCAGACAAAAATTTCGGCCACTTCGCTTAAAATTGATGAACTCTCTTCTGGTATCGCTGCCAAAAATGCCGAAATAGAAAAACAAAAACAAAACTTAAGCGAAACAATAAGAACGATAAACGAATATGACGAGGTATCGCCGCTTCAAATGGTTTTGGTCAGCGCTACTTTTTCCTCTTTCTTAAATTTAATGCAATCGGCCGAAAGCCTCCAAGCCGGCATTCAGACAAAGCTTGATCAAATCCAGCAATTAAAAACAGATCTGGAAAATTCAAAAGCCGAGGCGCAAGACCAAAAAGATCAGCTTGAACAATTACGCGGCCAGCTTTCCGGGCAAAATATCGTTTTAAATAATCAAAAAGGCGAAAAAAACGACCTGCTTTCCCAAACCAAAAATCAGGAAAAAAAATATCAGCAGATATTAACCGATCTGCAAAAACAGCAGCAGCAAATCCAAAAAGATATCTACGCTATTGAAGACAAGCTGCGACTGACGATTGACCCGAGTTCAATTCCCGTCTATCGCTCGGGCGTTCTTGCCTGGCCATTGCAAGGCGCAATCAATCAAAGATACGGCCCGACTTCGCAAACCGGTTTTATAAATAACGCTTATAATTTTCACAACGGAATTGATATTGACACCAACATCGGCGACCCGATAAAATCGGCAGGGGACGGAGTTGTCAAAGCAATCGGCAATGACGGCAAATATGCTTATGGCAAATGGGTCGCTATTGACCATCAAAACGGATTGATAACTTTGTACGGCCATTTTTCCGGCTATGCGGTTTCTGTCGGACAGAAAGTAAAAGCAGGGCAGGTTATCGGCTACGCGGGCAACACCGGTTTTTCAACCGGCCCGCATCTGCACTTCACGGTTTATGCCGCCAACACTTTTTCGGTGCAGGATAAATGGTACGGCTTGCTTCCTTTAGGCGGCTCAATTAATCCGATGAATTATTTATAGAAAATAATATGAATGCGGGCAAAATTGTGCGATATAATTTTTAATTATGTTGTACAATTTCGCCAGATTATCCGACAGAAACATCTGTTGGATAATCTATGTTGTGCGACGTAATCACTACTTTTAACACCTTCTCTTTTTTATGCCCAAAATCCTTAAATTAGCCCTTATATTTATCTTTATTTTAGCTATTTTCGCTCCAGAAGCCCAAATTTTGGCCCAGGAAAGGCCTTTGGGTGCCCAAACGACGAATTATCTGCCAAGGCGGCAGGAGCTTACCCTGACCTTATCCAAAATACCTCTCTTTTTGATTAACTTCGTCGGGCAGGTAGTACCCATAAGTAGCCCGACCCAGGCGCTCAAAGCCATAAACGGCCTGAGAAACAAAACAACTATTCAAAGTGTCAAAAAATTTTTTAACGACTTTATATACGCATTAGGGGAGATAAAAGATGTTTTTTTAAAATTAATTATGCAATTTTACAAAAAACTTTATCCTTAATTATTCTTGAGGCGATATTGGGCGATGTTTTTAAACATTGCACAATCTCATCCCCCTTTTGCTATATACAAGGTACGTCGCAAAAGGAATCTTGTGCGACGTCCTATATGGTTTGGCAAACTCGCCATATATAACTTAAACCTTACTATCCCCTTTAAACAGTGAAACATCCCTCGACAAGCTCGGAATAAATTTCTATGCGTCTTTCCTACTCGGCTCTGGACACTTTCAAACAGTGTCCGCAAAAATATAAATTTCAATATGTTGATAAAATTTCCGCGCCAAAATCAAAGGAAGCGATTTTTGGCACTTTAATTCACAATGCCCTAAAGTTTTTCCATGACCCCCAACGCATTGTCTCCCCTACCGAAGAGGAACTACTCTCTTTTTGGAGTGAAAATTGGGCGCCTTCGGCATTCACAGACAGCCGCGAAGAAGCGGCTGCGTTTACCCAAGGCGTTTTAATTTTAAAAAATTATTTTGCAAAAAATTCTCCGCTTCAGTTTAATATTATGGCGCTGGAAACCCCTTTTGAGGCACCTATAAAAATCGCCAACGAAATTCATCTTGTCACCGGGAAAATAGACCGCGTTGATAAAATAGAAAACGATTTGCTTGAAGTGATTGATTATAAAACCGCCAAAAAAATGCCGGCGCAAAAAAACGTTGACCATAATTTGCAGCTTTCGGTCTATCACATCGGCCTTGCCAATCGCTGGCCATCTATCAAACAAGAAAACCGTCCCATAAAAACATCCTTGTATTTTTTAAAACACGGAGAAAAATTATCCAGCATAAAAACCAATCAAGATTTGCAATTTGCCGAGCAAAATGTTATAAACCTTTTGGAGCAAGTCAAAAAAGCACACGGAGAAGAAAAATTCCCTCCCCAGCCAGGGCCGCTTTGTCCTTGGTGTCCATATCAGCAAATCTGCCCTGTTTGGAAGCACAAATTCGTTGAACAAAAAATATTTTTTAACGACCAGGACGTAAAAGCTTTAATTAATGAATATATTTCTTTAAAGGACGAAGTTGATGAGCGGGCCAAAAAAATGACGGGGATAAAAGACACTTTTTCAAAATTTATGGACCAAGAAAATATGGAACGGTTGTTTTCCGATTCGGGTTTTATTGCCCGGCAGATGGTACAGCGTTTTAAATACGATCCCCTTTTAATCAAAGATATCCTGGAGCCGCTGGGCAAATGGCAGGAAATTTTAAAAGTTGACGAAACAAAACTAAATAAGGCAATCAAAGAATTGCCTTATGATATCCGCCAAAAAATCGAAGAAGCGAGAAAATTATACAAAGAATATAAGACGTTTTCAATATCAAAGACGAAAAAGAAAAAACCTTAACAAATTAATAAATTCGGTGTAATATTATATTGTTCTTAAAAATATTAAAAAGGAGGACAGAATATGGAGACACTCATAGGGACAGAAATTGGATTTAAAGATAAGTTCTGGTGTGTGCTTGGGTTGATTGGCCTAGTGCTTTCTGCGTGGATTGTGGGCTGGTGGCCAATTTACAGCATTATCTGGCTCTTTGCTGGATGGAAATACGTGCTCGCCGTAGCAAAGATAAAGCTGGGTATTATCTTTTTTCTTCTGTTACTTATGGCTTTGCTGCAAGCGGCAAAAGAAATTTTTTATCATTTACGGCGAAAGTACCTATCGGCGCAAATCCAGATTTATTTAGTTCTTCCAAAAGAATGACTAAACCCTAATCAAGAAAGGCTGGTAAAATATTCTGCCAGCCTTTCTTTTTGAATCAGAATTTTTATAATTTCTGGCAGAACACCGCGGACGTAAGTCCGCGGATGAATGCCAGCCCGGAGCGAGTCCCGTAAAGCCCCCAGCTAAGCTGGGCGAA
>PEYL01000060.1 GCA_002774415.1 Candidatus Portnoybacteria bacterium CG08_land_8_20_14_0_20_40_83
ACTTCTTCTTCCGTTTTGCCGGCAATCTTTTTTTCATTCGCATGGGCGGAACCTGCCCCGTTAGACATTCTAGGTCTAACGGGGTGAACATGTATTCCCGCTTTTCGCATGCGTTTTTTGCCGCGAAAAACTCCGTATTCGTTTAACTTTAATTTTTTATCCTGAGCTATTTTGCGAAGAACGATATTATGGTCTTTATTTCCGGTAAAATATTGCAGCGCCGCGCCAAAGCTTTCGCAGGGGACTACCCTGACATCGGCATCCAAGCCTAAATCCAGACGCACCGAGCTTTTCGTCACGCCCTTGGCATAGATTTTTTCAACCTCGGGCATTGCGCAGAAAAAATCCATAACTTTGGGAGGTTTATTTGAAACAACCAAAATATCAATATCCCCGACTGTTTCTTTCATGCGGCGGACAGAACCAGCGGCGATTGCCTCTGAAACAAAATCCAAATCTTTCAGCCTTTTTTCAATTTTTCGCACCAAGGGTAGAATAAATCCGAGCAGAAATCTGCCATGAGCTCCTTTGGCAAATTCAATCCCTGTCAAAATATTTTCCTCAACCTTTGGCCCGAACCTCGGCAGCTTCTGAACTTTATGAGCTTTAGCAGCTTTTTCCATGTCTTTCAAGGTTTTAACGCGCAATTTTTCATAAAGCACTTTTATCATTTTTGGGCCAATTCCTTCAATCGCCGTCAGCGCTTCTAGATCAACAGGACATTCCTTTTTTAGTTTTTCATATTCTTTTATTCTGCCGGTTTTAATAAATTCTTCAATTTTTTCTGCCATGCTCTGCCCAATTCCCTCAATTTCCATCAGCGCCTTCACTCCGCCTTTTTTATAAATCTCTTCCAAATCTTCTTCCATTGACTCAACAAGCCTCGCCGCCCGTTCATAAGCCTGAGGTTTAAAAGCCACATCTTTCATTAAAAGATATTCTGATATTTGATAGAAGATTCTAGCTATTTTTGAATTAATCATGAAAATTTTTGCTTGCCCGTCCGAAGTCCCGCTTCGCGGGGCGGAGGCGGGGCGATTTTTGCATTAATCATTCTTTTGGTGCCGGCGGCTCAATCGATTTAATTTCAGGATAAAGCGGACTTTTTGTTTCTTTGTCTATCATTTTTTTTGAAATAAATATCGGGAAAAAACCGCTTAAAAGAATAAAAATCGTGACGCCTACAAAAAGAACGTTAAAACCAAAATTATGGGCGATTATTCCGCCAAGCCCGCCTGCCACTCCTGTGCCGATGCCGATAAGAGCGCCGCGGACGCTCCATTCATAAGCTTCTTTGCCTTTATCAATATGGCGGGTAAAAATAGCGGTAAAACCGGGCATATTCATGCCCATGCCAACGCCGTAAATTCCCTGCAAGACATAAATATGCCATGGCTGGCGGGAAAAAATATAGCCAAAAACAGCCAAGGCAGCCAAAAAATTGCCGATGATTATAAACCACAAATCATCTTTCTCGCCATGATTTTTATCTAGATACCGGCCGAACGGAATTATGACCAGCGAATGGACAAGACAATAAATAGCAGCCGCAAATCCGGCCGTTTCAATATTGCCCCCTTCGATATTGTTGGTTAAAAAAATGGCAAAAATCGGAGCAATAAAACCAAGACCTGTTAACAAAGCCAAGTCAGAGAGAATTAATACTTTTATAACTTTATTGATGGATCTGGTCATACCAGGTAGTAGTCCCGCCCCTCAGGAATTACCTAATTAAGTTTTTCTATTTATTGCCTTTTTTAAATTGCCCAGCAGTGACCCAATTAGGGACGGGATCACTACCCGGCATATATTTCATTATATCAGGAGTCGCGCCAGAAAACAAAAAGCGGACTAAAAGGTCCGCTTTATCTTAAGCTTTATTGGGCAATGCATCTTTTATTGTATTCGGTTAGCCCGCCATTGTTCCATTCTTGAACAAACAAAAAATCTTTATCTTCGTCAATTATACGACCGAGCCGAATCCCTCCTTCGCGAAATAGTTCACCCTCATTGATATAAAATGGTTTAAACATTCTTTCTTTTCCTTGATGAAGAATTTTTCTTACTTCTTGCAAATGCACTTTATATTTATAATATCTTATTCCGTTCTCCTTAACATTTTTTGTGTGTTCTTTTTTACAGACGCTTGAATCACAATGCCCTCGGGGTGAATTCCATTTTTCTTCTTCCGGATATGGAAACTTTTCGCCGCAATAAAAGCATCTAATCTTTATACCCTTGCCATTATTATTATTTGCCATGTATCCTCCTTTAAATAACAAATTTTAAGAACAAATAAGTTGACGTGTGATGTGAAATTCAGCTCTATTTTATTCCCTGAGCAAGTCCCGCTTAGCGGGACGCGTCGAAGGGTCTAAATAATCCTTCGACTTCGGCCTGACGGCCTCCGCTCAGGCAATAAGCGCCTTATTTAAGCCAAGGAATTTCACATCACGTGTAATAAGTTGATACATATAATATCATAAACTAATCAAAAGTCAATGTTTTTTGGTCTAAATTTTTTGCCTTAGGCGCAAACCGGATAACTAATTTTTTTGCTTTTTCAATTGCTGGTTTATTTATTATTTTGCCCCTAATCAAAGCAGTTGGGCCGACTACCCGATTGAGTTTCAATAGAATATCTTCATCTTTTGCCAAAGATCCCAAAAAACAATTTTCTTCTTCGTTTCGGCCAAGAATTATTTGGGTGCCGTCAATAAAAAAATGCCGGCCGAATTTAATTAAATCAATATCATCGGCATTAAAATCCGGCTTATTTTTCATCAACTCTTTAACTCTGTCAGCGAATCCTTCTTGCGTCAGTGCGCAGCCGCCGGCCGGAGTCGGGTAATCTTTTATACCAAATTTTTTAGCCAGCTCCATCTGTTTTTTACGGCTGCGGCCGGAAATATCAAGTAGTCTATCCCTTTCAACTAAGCCCTGCTTTTCGGGAATCGTCGGCTCCAGCAATTTAGCCGAAAGCGGCCGCAAAAGATATCCTTTGAGCCCGGCCTCTTTTTCCACGATTTCCAGCGCTTTTTTATGCTGCGACATCGGCCGTTCGCCCAAAACCTCGCCCGTTGCCACAAAATCAATCCTTCGACCTGACTCAGGACAAGAATTTTCTTTTTTCATGATTTCCCCCGCTTTTTTGAGCATCAGGGCGTGACAATCAATACAGGGATTCATTCCTGCGCCATAGCCGTATTTTGGTTTTTTCAAAACTTTCAAAAATTCCTCGCGGATATTTTCTTCGCGCAGAAACACACCAAGCGCCTGTGCCGCCGGCCTGGCTTTGG
>PEYL01000016.1 GCA_002774415.1 Candidatus Portnoybacteria bacterium CG08_land_8_20_14_0_20_40_83
AATAAAAATGCGGCGCCGTAATAAATTTCCCATTTTTTTGACTGCTTCTGGAAAAACATAAAGGCAATGAAAAAAAGAATAAACAAAAGCCAGGCGGCAAAATAGGCCGGGTTGCCAAAAGTTGACGAAACTCTACCCTGGCCAGCCAGCAAAAAACTTTTTATACCCAGCTTCTGGCCCAAAGCAAAAAACGAAAGCAGGAGGCTGGCGATAATAAAAAAGTCAAAAACTAAAAGCCAGTCTTTTTTTGTTTTCAAAACCGAGCATAAAACTAAAAAGAAAACGAAATAATGCAAAAGCGTGACAATACCTGTCATTCTCTCATAAGCGCTCCAAAAACTTAAGCCGAAATTGACTCCAAAAATAGAAGCTAAAATGACGATGCTCAAAAAAATGCTAATTGCCCAAAAAATCCTGGAACGCTTCGGCCTGAATTCGGGACGGCTCAAAATCAAAATCAGCCACAAAAAAAACATTATCTCAACTAAAACCTGGAAAGCGGCAGTTTTTGGAAAAACAAAAGGAAAAAGAAAACCGCTGTTGACAAATAAAGGCGTGAAAAGAGAAATAATAATTAATGCTTTGATGATGTTTGCTAAAATTGGGTTTTTCATTTTTTTAGGATTAATTTTTGTTTAAATTACTTTGAGTTACGAAACTCCGGCTCCCTCCTTTAACAAAGGAGGGGTGGGGTGGATTTTATGAATAATCTTCAATACAAATCCCCCTTAGTCCCCCAGAGCTAAGCTCAGCTTTGCTTTTTCAAAGGGGGAAACTGCCGTTTCGTAATTCAAGGTATATTATTATAATACTCTTCCACCTGTTTGCCCAGCGCTGCATCAATCTGTTTAGCTTGCACAATTTCGTTTTCGGCTTTTTGTTTTTCGTTATTCAGCGAATAAGCGGCCACTAAAATAAGATAGGCATCTTTTTTTATCGGGGCAAGGGCCTTAATTTTTTCTCCTTGCGCAATTGCCGAATTTATCCGTTCCGGATTTTGGGAAGAAAAATAAAGATTGAGCCACGCCAAAGCGACATAATTTCTTGCCTGAGCGGGCGAGCGGTTTATAGTTTGCGTCAGATAAGATGATACTAATTTATAAAAATTTTCATTTTCCGTCAACTGCGGAGCGCTCTGGATTTTATCTAAATAATCAAGCGCCGTCTGATAAACAATTTCATCTGAGGCAAAAGTTTTTAAATCAAGGGCTTCTTTAAGAAGCGGCTCGGCCTGATTATAATTTTGAGAGTTAAGAGAAAGGATTTGATTGGCCAGAAAACTGGCCGAAATCGGCTTAATATTTAAAAAATAAATTGAAAAAATTACAATAATAGCCAAGCCCGTCAACAAAATTTTTTTGCCCAAATTTAATGAAGGGGTTTTAATTTTTGATTCTTCCGATTTTTCCTGGGTGCTTGCAATATAGTAAAAATTTATTAATGCCAAGACGAAAAAGAGCACAAGATATGAAACAAATGTGTCAAAAACAAAAAGATTCTGTACTAAATATGCCAAAATCATTCCACTGAACAAAATCGATAGAATGAGAATCCGAAAATTTATTCCCGTGCTTGTTTCTTCAGATTGCTTATTTTTCCATTTATTTTCTTTTAATTTTTGCGAATTTGAAAAATCGCGTTGGCTGATTTTTTTAAGATAAAAAGTGGCTATGCCCACAAGAGATAGAAAAGCAATCAAGCCCAGCCAGCCGCCAGCCACGCCGTAATCAAAAATAAAGTTATGCGCCCGGTCATACCAGGCCTCATAAGGCAAAAGCTGCGCGTCAAAATATTTATTTAAAGCAACTTCATAATTCTCCTGCCCCCAGCCCAAAATCGGGCGTTCCTGCCAGGCAGACCAGGCCTTTTGCCAAAGAATCAGACGATTTTGAGCCGTCACATCTTTAATAGATACCGAAGCGATTCTATTTAGATCTGGATTGGATTTTACAAAAGCGCTGTTTCTGAAAGCAAAAATAAATCCGCCAAAAATTAAAATTAAAATTAAAACTGGCAAAAAATATTTTCTATAATTTTTGGCAGGATAAAAAAGCGCAAAAAGAATCAGACATAACATCGCGCCGGCCGCCAAACCAAGAATTGCGCCGCGAGTTTGGGTAAGCAAAAGGGCGATACAATTAACAATCAACAGCAAACAGTAAGCAGTAATTAGAGCCTTCGACTTCGCTCCGCTTCGCTCAGGCAATAAACCGTTCTTGCCTTTATTCCCTGAGCGGAGGCCGCCCAAGGCGGCCGAAGTCGAAGGGTTTTTGCTGGACTGCAGTTGTATAATCAGTAAATATCCGACAAAAAAAATATTAAAAATCAAATAACTCGCCAGAAAAGCCGGATTACCGATTGTGCCAAAAACGCGGCCTGTCTGCGGCATTATCAGGCCCAGACTAGTAAATCTTTGCAAGATAGCCAGCAGGCTGATGAGAGAACTTACCGCGACAGAAATTTTTAATAAATTAAACCAGCTTTTTTCGGTTTTAAAAATGCCGGCGAGCATCAAAAAAAATGCCGCAAAGTGCAATATTCCAAAAAAACCGAGCATCCGTTCCAAATTCCCCCAAAAACTCAA
>PEYL01000067.1 GCA_002774415.1 Candidatus Portnoybacteria bacterium CG08_land_8_20_14_0_20_40_83
TTCGCCTCGCTTCGCTCGGCGACTAATTCGTATTGTATTTTCGGGGCAAAAACGAATTGGCGATTTTGAAAGAAGAAAAGAAAAATTTTTAATCATACGCATAAAACTATGAGATTCGAAATGGGACCTAGTCCCGAACAACAAATGGAAGTTCAAGAGATGAACCGTGGCTATAATGTCATGAACGGGGTTAAGGAAAAATTGCAATCCAAAGACGTTTCTGGTGCCGAAGTTGAACTTAAACAAATAAAAGCAGTAGAAAAGTTTGTCGATCAAAACCTCCCCGCGCTTTCTCAAGAACAAAAAGCTTCTCCGGACGGTTTCTATAGTCCAGCGCATATGATGGCAAATGCTACAAGGTTGGTTGAACAAGTTGTTTCGGAAAAGCGCGAGGCAGATATGCCAAAAGCGGCCTCTGCGGCAGATCAAGCTATGCGCCTGATGGCTTTTGGTATGTATGAAAAAAATAAATCTGTTCATGATGTAAGTGGTAGGGTTAGATATGAAAACTTCAAGCTACCTAATATTGTTGAGATTCCGGGTGACTGGAAACAAACGCCTGACGGACAAGATTTTCCTAAAAAACTCAAAGAGTTTATTGAGCGACGAAAACAGAATAAGCCAGTTGAGCAGAGTGATTTTGAATCATTGAATAGTATGGCTGGTCTCATTGGAAAATCTTATAAAGGCAAAACTATTGATAAGAAAAAAGCTGAACAGGTCCCATACGCGCGAGAACTGATTCTCATAAATCTTGAACTCCTCGCTTCTGAGGCGAAAAAACATAATGGTAAACAACTACCCGGCAGTGAAGAAAATGTTAACACATTCCAACTCATACGCGGGCTCTACAATTACAATGAGGGGGCTGAGCTAGAGCAACAACTTCGGCCCGGCGTCCAGTTTTTCGGTTTGCCAAAGATTGTTGAGCAGCCAGGAAAATTGCGAACATAGAGATAATTTGTTTAGTTGAATTGCCGCCAAAGAAAAATTGGAAATTGTTATCGGTGCGGCTTCGCCGCAAATTCTGGATTTTTTCGCGGGGGGTTTTCCTCGCCGCCGCAGGCGGCGAAATGCGTTCGGACTAATTCAAGAATACTGCACCCTTCGTTCCCTTCGGGACTCAGGGCAAGCTCAACCATTTATTCTGCTCAGATAAAATTAGTTTACTCTGAGCGAAGCGAAGAGGGCGCTTAGCTCAGTGGTAGAGCGACTCGTTTATTCACCCCGTTAGATTAGGACAGTTAGCTCAGCGGTAGAGCATTGCGCTTATTCACCCCGTTAGATTTTGGGCGCGTAGCTCAGTTGGTTAGAGCGACTCGTTTACACCGAGTAGGCCTCCTGTTCGAGTCAGGACGCGCCCACGAAATATCTAACGGGGCAAGCCGCAAGGGTCGCAGGTTCAAATCCTGCACTGTCCACGAAAATGTCCTTATCTAACGGGGCAAGCCGAGTAGGTCTGAGGTCCAATCCCTTAAGCGCCCACCAAATTTTAAAGCCAAAATTCAATTATGAAAAAATTGATAATTATTCTTATTATCATTATAATAGCTAAAATCTTAATGGCTTTTTTACTGCCGAAAGTAATTCCTGGAGCTAAGGCTTCTTTCTTTTCACAATATAGTATTGATGAAAAATGTTATGGATTCACTTTTGGTACTCATTGTTTTGGCGTTATCAAATCTCCAGTCATTAAGTGATTTCCTGCCGGGGTAGCCAAGGTGGTCACGGCGCGGCTCTGAAAAAGCTGAGATATCGGTTCAACTCCGATCCCCGGCACATACATAAATTAAAAGTTTAAAATTAAAAATGTAAAATTTAGGTGTTACTTCGCGACAAATTATATTATGCGCCGAGCACATACCTTAATTTTTAACTTTTCACTTTTAATTTTTAACTATTTAAGCGGGCGTAGTTCAGCAGTAGAACGTCTCCTTGCCAAGGAGAAGGTCGTGGGTGCGAAACCCATCGCCCGCTCAAAAAAACAAAAAACCTCCTAAAAAGGGGTTTTTTGTTTTACAAAATGTTTTACAAAAATTACCTCACCGCATCTTTCAAAGATTTGCCGGCTTTGAATTTGGGAACTTTCATGGCCGGAATCTGGATCTTCGCGCCGGTTTTTGGGTTAACGCCCCTTCTGGCTGCTCTTTTGGAAACTTGAAAAGCGCCAAAACCGGTCAAAACAACTCTATCCCCTTTTTGCATGGCTTTGGTAATAATTTCTATCGCCCCATCCACGCACTCACTCGCTGCTTTTTTTGAACAAGCGCATTTTGAAGCAACTGCTTCAATTAATTCGTCTTTGGTCATATTCTTATGTAACACATAACATAAAACATGTAACAAAATGTTTAATATTGTATGTTATGTATTTGTAATGTGTTATATAGCTCGACCTTTAGACTTAATTCTCCTCTTTTTCTTTCATTCCTAACTTTTTTCTTTCAAAAGTTTCAAGGGCTTCTACGGCATCTAAAGCATTCTGCTTAAACCGTTCATATTCTTCATTTAATTCCTGGGCTTCTTTTTGACCTTTCCCTAAAATTCTTTCTGCTCTCATTTGTGCTAACTCCATTTTTATGTTGCGATAAGTTGAGTATGGAATTGCCTCAGATCTCTTTTCTTCTATTTCTGCCTTTTCTTGTGCCTCTTCAAAATCTTCTTTATGATATTTCTCAAACATAAATTTACAATTAAAATTTAGATTATATAAATTGACCTTTACCCTGTTAAATAAAATCATAGATTTTAATTCGCTTCGCGAATTATTTAACGGGGTGAATCCTGTTAAATAATCGCTTGGCGATTCCCCGCTGGGCGGGATTTAACAGAGTGAATTTTTAATCAACTTTAATGATTTCCTTTAACTTCTCTATATTTTGGGCCAAACCGGTTTTGTCGTCAAGGGTTATAAAAACTGCATTAACCAAAACCGGTCCTTCTGCTACTTCCATATGATAAGACAACTGTGTTAAAAATCTTTTAAGAATTATTTCTTTGTCTACGCCAAGGACAGAATTTTGAACGCCGACCATGCCGACATCAGAAACATATGCTGTGCCTTGAGGTAAAACCCGCCAATCATCTGTTCCGATATGGGTGTGGGTGCCAATCACTGCCGAGACTTTTCCGTCAAGATGCCAGCCCATTGCCACTTTTTCTGAAGTTGCTTCTGCGTGCCAATCAACAATAATTGCTGAAGCATGCTCGCTGCCGGCGTTTTTTTTCAATGAATAATCTTCCAAAATAGTCTTAACAAGGATAAAAGGATTATCAAACTGCTGTTGCATAAAAACGCGGCCGACCAGATTAATCAAAAGAATCTTTTTAGACCTGACATTAATTTCTGCAAAGCCCCGGCCGGGAATTTGTTCTCCCCAATTGGCCGGTCTTAAAATCGGCAGCTTTTTGTCTTCAAAAATGTCCAATGTGCCCTTTTTTGCAAAAGCATGGTTCCCCAAAGTCAGCCAGTCAATTCCTGCATCAACCATTTCTTTAATACTGTCATGAGAAATCCCTTTGCCGTGCGCCAAATTTTCTCCGTTCGCCAAAACTAAATCAGGTTCGTATTTTTCTTTAAGCTCGGGCAAAATTTTTCTTATTGCCTGGCGACCAGGCTTACCAACAATATCGCCGAAGAATAATATCTTCATAATAATATAAACTTAAGAGGCGAGGGAATAATTTTTAAAACGCTCAAACCGACGAGCGGGCATGGTGTTCCGACGAATCGTCGGGACGAGCGAGGAGGTTTGGCGAGTAAAATTTTACACGCTGGGGAAAATTTTACGATTTTGGAAATTGTTCCCGAGCCGAAATTTAGCGAGCATATTCTATCATCCTCGTTTCCCTTATCACGTTCACTTTTATCTCCCCAGGATACTTCAGCTCTTCCTGAATCCTGTCTGCAATCTGGCGAGCCAGCTTTCTTGCCGCTAAGTCATCAAGTTTTTCGGGTTGAACAAAAACCCGAATTTCCCGGCCAGCTTGAATGGCAAAAGTTTTTTCCACTCCTTCAAAAGAATTAGCAATTTTTTCCAGTTCTTCAAGTCTTTTTAAATAAGCTTCCAAGGTATCTTTTCTGGCTCCGGGCCTGGCGCCAGAAATTGCATCCGCTACCTGGACAATAACCGATTCTATGCTTTCATGAGGATATTCTTCATGATGAGCCACAACTGCTTTGATTATATCGGGTGAAATATTAAATTTTTCCAAAATCATTTTACCGATCTCCGTGTGAGAACCTTGGATTTCGTGGTCAATTGCCTTTCCGATATCGTGCAAAAGCCCGGCTTTTTTTACCAAAGAAGCATCAGCGCCGATTTCTGAGGCAATGGCTGCTGCCAGATGAGCCACCTCAACTGAATGAAGCAAAACATTCTGGCCGTAGCTGGTTCTGAATCTCAACCGCCCCAAAATTTTAATTAGTTTGGGGTCAAGCCCGGCCACTCCCGTATCATAAACTGCAGCCTCGCCGGCTTCC
>PEYL01000046.1 GCA_002774415.1 Candidatus Portnoybacteria bacterium CG08_land_8_20_14_0_20_40_83
CGTTTTTTCTTAAACATTTAATTTTTTACACCTCCCTTCGCGACCAAGCACATAAATATGTGCTTCGGTCAGCGCCTCGCCCAAGTCCCGCAGAGCGTGACTAAGGTAGGCTTTATTGTTGTTTTAATTTTAAATTTTTCATACCTCCCGGACGACCTGACCGAGAAGCATGAACTTGCTTATATATTATAACTTTTTTTCTGATTTTTTACAAAGCGGGTTTTCCACAGTGTCAATAATTCGTCTATAGTTTATGGTTTAGCGCAACTCGTATCGTCTAGGGTTTATCGTCTTTCGGTTTAAACTATAAACGCTAAACTAATTTACGACCTTACGATACGAGCGGCCATAAACGATAAACCAAAAGCGAGAACTTATGGTTTAGCGCGGCGCGTATCTTCTAGCTGTCTACTATCTAATGTCTTAATTCGAGAAAACTTATTTCAGGCTAATTCAAGATTAAAAAGCTGTTTGCTGATTTTATCGTATTCGTCTATTAAATGACTGCACAAATCGGCGGCCATATATGTTGGATAAATATCTTTACATTGACACAATCCTACCTGAGTTTCATTTGATTCACCCATCGCATCGTCAAGGTATTTCT
Organism: Candidatus Portnoybacteria bacterium CG08_land_8_20_14_0_20_40_83; assembly: GCA_002774415.1. Taxonomy (GTDB): domain Bacteria; phylum Patescibacteriota; class Minisyncoccia; order Portnoybacterales; family GWB1-42-6; genus CG1-02-40-82. The sequence goes on from PEYL01000046.1 coordinate 608, forward strand.
GGAAACCTAAACGCTGATGTTTTTTAGCAAAACCTTCAGCAATTAATCTAGGTACTGCTTTTGAAGATCGGCTTAGTTGATCTTTTAAATCATATTTCTCGCTTTCCGGAAGATTAGGCACGATTTTAGTCATTACTAGAACGCTTGCCTTATAAGCATTCTGGTAAACGTCTAAATCGTGATAGCTTCTTATAGGTTTTTTATTTTCCATCCCTTTAGACGCTAACCCTTTTACGAAACGCGCACCCATAAACTATAAACTATAAACTATAAACTATAAACTATAAACTATAAACTATAAACTATAAACTATAAACTACATCCCTGCCGCGATATTGTAAATCGGAATCAAAATTGAAGCGACTAAAACGGCCACCGCGCCGCCCAAAATAACGATCAGCACCGGCTCAATCATCTGAGAAAGAGTTGCCACCATCGCGTCAACTTCTTTTGTATAAAAAGAAGAGAGCTTCCTTAAAATATCGTCAACCGAGCCGGTCTGCTCGCCCGTGGCAATCATCTGGGTGACCATGGGCGGAATTTCCGGATAATTATAAAAACAGGAAGAAATGGTGTTGCCGATTCTAACGTTTTCTTTTGCTTCCATAATAATTTTTTGATAAACAACATTTCCCACAACATCGGCCGCTACCTGCAAGGCCTGCAAAATGGGCAAGCCGCCCTGAATTAAGGTACTTAAATTATCGGTCAGCCTGGCCAGATATATGCCCGTAAAAATTTTGCCAAAAATCGGCGTTTTTATTTTTGCCAGGTCAACCATTCGGCGGGCTTCGGGCAGACGGTTAATTGCAACAGCACAGCCGACTATTAACCCTACCACTATTATCAATAAAAGCCAGCCCCAGCCCATTATTAAATTTGAAGTGCCAATAAGAATTTTTGTCGGCAAAGGCAGTTCCTGGCCGGTTTCAACCAAAAAACTTGTCAATTGCGGCACAACCAAAATCATCATCAACACTCCTATGAGTATAAAAGTGCCCAAGATAAATGCGGGATAACCCATTGCTCCTCTTATTTTGGAATTTAAATAATACTGTTTTTCCAGATAATCGGCCAAATAGTTAAGCGCCTTATCAAGGCCGCCGGAAACCTCGCCCGAGCGAATCATATTAACAAAAAATTGGGAAAATACTTTTGGATATTTTGCCAGTGCTTTTGACAAAAGGCTGCCCGCTTCAATTTCGTTGGCCACTTCAAAAATTATCTGGCTGAAATATTTATTGCTTGTCTGCCTTGCCAAAACCCTTAGCGCTTCAAGCAGCGGAATCCGGGCCGAAAATAGGGTTGAAAGCTGGCGCGAAAAAGCGACCATTTCTTTCCCTCTCACTCTCTGAAAAATGGTAATCTGCTGCGTCAAAACCGTTGGCCGCTCGCCTTCAATAAGGTCCAAAATTATTAAATTGCGGTTTTGAAGCGCAGCCACCGCCTCTTTTTTTGAACCGGCATCTATTGAACCTTTTTGAATTTGACCCTCGCGAGTCCTGCCTGTGTATTTAAATTCCATAATCTATACGAATCTACGAATTCTATGCGGATTTGCGGATATGCGAATTCGCATATTTGTAGATTCGCATTAAATTTGCATAATTCGTATGTTATTTATTTTTCTAACAGCATTCTTAACTCCGCCGGATTGATTGAATAAATTTCTGCATCTTCATAAGCAACCAAGCCCTGACTAATCAAGCTTGCCAAGGAACGGTTAAGAGAAATCATGCCTGAGTCGGAGCTTGTCTCAATAACCATATCAATTTGATGAATTTTGCCTTCTCTGATTAAGTTTCTGACTGCCGAATTCACTATCAAAAGTTCAACCGCGTTAATCAATCCTCCTTTGGTGCAAGGGAGAAGACGGCGGGATAATATTCCAAGAAGCGTTGCCGCCAGCTGCATGCGAATCTGATTTTGCTGATGGGGCGGAAACGTGTCAATTATGCGGTCAATGGTCTGGGCGGCCGTGTTTGTATGCAAAGTTGAAAAAATTAAATGTCCCGTTTCAGCAGCCGTAATCGCCGTTGATATAGTTTCCGGGTCCCTCATCTCGCCGACCATAACAACGTCGGCATCTTCTCTAAACATCCCTCTCAGCGCCCGATGAAAATCAATTGCGTCAACGCCGATTTCCCGCTGGTCAACTATGCATTTATCCTGAATAAACAAATATTCAATCGGGTCTTCAATCGTAATAATGTGGTCCTGCCGAGTATGATTTATTTCGTCTACAAGCGCCGCCAAAGCCGTTGATTTGCCGTGACCAGAAGGCCCGACAACCAGGAAAAATCCTTGGCTCATAGGAGTAAATTGATGCATCATCGGCGGCAGATTCAATTCTTCAATTGTTCTGATTTTTGTCGGCAAAAGCCGCAAGGCAGTGGCTATTTTGCCGGTTTGCTGATAGATATTGACGCGGAATCGGGCTTTCTCGCCGTAAGAAAAAGAAAGGTCAATATCTTTATACGCCCAAAATCTTTCTTCTTGCTCTTTGTTTAAAAGGCTAAAAGATAATTCTTTGACTTTTTCATTGGTCAAAACTTCCTGGCCTTTGACGACCGCCAATTTGCTGTCAACTCTCAATATTGGAGGAGCGCCGACTGTCAAATGGATATCTGTTGCGTCAACTCTTATCGCCTCTTCAATAAGGTCGGACATTTGTTTATTTGGTTCGGGCATAATTCTATACGAATCTACGAATTCTATGCGGATTTGCGGATATGCGAATTCGCATATTTGTAGATTCGCATTAAATTCGCGTAATTCGTATGTTATTTACTTCTTTATTACTTGCTTAATTTTATTTATAACTTCTGTCGGAGTGAAATGAGCTTTGACAATATAATCGTCGGCTCCAAGTTTTAAGCCTTTTTCAACCTCTTCTTTCTGCCCTAAATTTGTCAAGGCAATAATCTGGATATTGCGCAATTCAATGTCTTTTTTTATTTCTGCAAGGACTTCAAAACCGTCCATCTTGGGCAAAACAATGTCAAGCAATATTAAATCCGGTTTCATTTCCCTGGCTTTTTTTATTGCCTCTTTGCCGTCAACAGCCAAATCCACTTCAAAATTTTCTTGAACTAATTTCGTTGTATACATCTCTGATAAAAATGGATCGTCTTCCACAATAAGAATTTTTGGCATGGAATATTAATTCAAAATGTAAAATGTAAAAATCAAAATGACAAATCAAAATTAAAAATTAGCTAATACTAAAATCGGTTTTGACTTTCGTCCATTTTGCATTTTACATTGTCATTTTGCATTTTGATATTTGATTTTTAAATTTATTGTGCTTCTTCCACTGCCTCCAGAACCTCTTCCAAGGAAATTATCCCTTGCAAA
>PEYL01000034.1 GCA_002774415.1 Candidatus Portnoybacteria bacterium CG08_land_8_20_14_0_20_40_83
AACGGCGCATTATTCTGTCGCGCGTGACTTTGGCGATAATTGAGGCGGCAGCGCAGGAAAAAATCTTTTCATCGGCTTTAACAATAGCTTTTTGCGGAATAATCAAATCTAATTTTATGTTGCCGTCAAGAATTAAAAAATCCAGAGGCTTCAATAAATTACGATCGTAGTTTCTTGAATCCCTCCTTTTTAAATCCTCTATCGCCTTCATCATCGCCAATTTCGTCGCTTGAAAAATATTAATTCGGTCAATAATCCTATGTGACACAATCCCCACCCCCCATTTAATATCGCTGTGTCGCGTTAATAATTTATACCACTCTTCTCTTTTTATTGCACTTAACTTTTTTGAATCTTTTATATTTTCCAATTTTAAATTTTTAGTTTTAAATTTTAAATTAACCGATGTGCACACAGCGGCCGCAATTACGGGGCCGGCCAGAGGACCGCGACCCGCTTCGTCTAAACCAACTACAATTTTATAACCGCGTTTCCAGCATTTTATCTCTTCCAAAAAATTAGGGTATTTTTTAATTTTGAATTGAAATTTTGATTTTTGCATTTGCATTTTGAATTTTACCACATAACCTTGTTTATCACTACCATTTTACATATAATTGATTATATGCCAGAAAACAATCAAAAACTCAATCTTAATTGGTCCGCCGCTGAAAAAGCCCTGGCTGAGGGAACTTTTTCTGGTTATAAAATTGGGGTTCTGGAAACCGAAAAAGTATTTGCCAATTTTTTAGAAGAGAAAAAAATACCGGGCCGCGACACTGACGCAAAAATAAAATATGTCGCAAATTTTTTAAGCCGTTCTGAACAGTTAAAATATGCCCGGGAGATTTATAAAAAAATTATAGAGCAGCCGCATTTTGAAATAAGCCACGAAGAAACAAAACAGGTAATCCAGGGCTATTGGCAGGCCATGCTCGATTTGCAGGAAGCGCTTGTTACTTTAACCGCATGGCAAAAATTGAATCTGCGATTTAAATATTTTTTTGCGCAAATTATTAAAAAAATCAAAAAAATTACCGCGCTGTTGGCTGGCCTAATTCTTTTAATTTTATTTTTCTATGAGACTGCGATCGGCAAAAATACCACCCTGGCGCTTGGCAAATCCGTGCATTTTTTGGTTTTTAAAATCGGCCCCTGGATTTTAGGTGCTGCCTTAGTTATTTTTCTTTTATGGCTGGGGCTTAAACTGCTCAAGAAAAAAGGTAGACAATTTTAGATTTATGAAATTTACTCACCTCCACCCCGTAAAAAATTCTCGCTTCGCTCGAATTTCACGGGGCAAGTGTCCACTATAATGCCTAAATTTACTCATTTACACGTCCACTCGCACTATTCCCTTCTCGACGGTTTGCCAAAAATCGACGAGCTGATTGATTTTGCACTAGCCCAAGGCATGGATTCTCTGGCTGTCACCGACCACGGCTCAATGTATGGAGCAGTTGAATTTTACAAAAAAGCTAAGGCAAAGGGGCTGAAACCTGTCATCGGTTCGGAAATGTATCTTGCGCCAGAAGGAATGTTGAACAAACGTCCGAAAATAGATGACAAACGCCATCATTTAGTCGTCTTGATAAAAAACAAGGAAGGCTATGAAAACTTAGTCAAATTAACAACCAAGGCATGGCTTGAGGGATTTTATTACAAGCCTCGTATTGACAAAGAATTATTAAAAAAACACAGCGCCGGACTTATCGGCTTATCGGCGTGTTTAAGCGGAGAAATTCCTGTCGCAATTTATAACGGCGACCTGGCAAAAGCCGCAAAACTGGCGTTTGAATATCAGGAAATTTTCGGGCCTGGAAATTTTTATTTGGAGCTTGAGCACCATCCGGGTTTAAAAGATCAAGAACCGACTAATCAAGCCATGATAAAAATTGCAAAAAAATTAAAAATTCCTCTTGTCGCCACAAATGACGTCCATTATTTAAGGCCGGAGGATGCCGAAGCGCAGGATATTTTAATGGCCGTCAATACTAACGCCAAATTAGAAAATGAAGAACGCCTGAGTATGAGAGCCGACGACTTTTCTTTACAGTCGTCAAAACAGATGGCCGAATGGTTTGCCCAAACGCCCGACGCAATTGAAAATACGCAAAAAATTGTAGAAAAATGTAATTTTGAATTTGAATTGGGTAAAATCCAACTGCCTGAATTTAAAATGCCGGGCAAAAAATCAGCTGATGAATATTTAAAGGAACTGGCTTATCAGGGAATCAGCCGGCGCTACAAAACAACCACAAAACAAATTCTTGACCGCCTTGAGTTTGAATTAAATGTCATAAAGCAAACCGGTTTTGCTTCTTATTTTTTAATTGTCCAAGATTTTGTCAATTGGGCAAAACAAAATAATATTGTAGTTGGCCCAGGCCGCGGCTCGGCCGCCGGCTCAATTGTCTCTTATCTTTTAAATATCACCGATATTGACCCGATAAAATACGAACTTCTTTTTGAAAGATTTTTAAATCCCGAAAGAATTTCCATGCCCGACATTGATTTGGATTTTGCAGACACGAGGCGCGATGAAGTGATTTCTTATGTGCGAAAAAAATATGGAGATGACCACGTTGCCCAGATAATTACTTTTGGAACAATGGCGGCTCGAGCCGCCATCAGAGACTCGGGCCGCGCGATGGGATATTCCTATAACCTCTGCGATCAGGTCGCAAAAATGATACCGGCCGAAGTTGGCCAAACATTGGAAAGAGCTCTGCATGAAGCAATTGACCTACACCAATTATATGATTCCGATGAGCAGGTCAAAAAATTAGTGGATACTGCCATGAAGTTGGAGGGTGTTGCCAGGCACGCTTCAACTCACGCGGCCGGCGTTGTCATTACAAAAGAACCGCTTGAAAAAATTGTCGCACTCCAGCATCCCACCCAGGACGACGAAACAATTGTCACACAATATGAAATGTATTCAATTGAAGACCTGGGGCTTTTAAAAATGGATTTTTTGGGGCTGAAAACCCTGACCCAGATTGAAAACACAATTGCCATTGTCAAAAAAACAAAAAATGAAATAATTGATATTTCAAGTTTGGCGCTTGACGACCAAAAAACTTTCAAGCTTCTGCAGGAAGGAAAAACCACGGGCGTGTTCCAGCTTGAATCGGGCGGCATGAAGCGCTCTTTAAAAGAGCTCAAACCGACCGATTTTGAAGATATTATCGCTATGGTATCGCTTTATCGGCCCGGCCCGATGGAACTTCTTCCGGAATTTATTGCCAGAAAACATGGTGCCAAAAAAATAGAATATATCCATCCGACATTAGAGAAAATTTTAAAAAAAACTTACGGCATCTGTGTCTATCAGGAACAGTTGATGGAAATTGCAAAGGAACTGGCAGGATTTTCTTTGGCCCAGGCCGACATACTGAGAAAAGCGGTCGGCAAAAAAATTAAAAAATTATTGGATGAGCAAAGAGAAAAAATGATTGACGGCATGATAAAAAATAATATTCCGCCAAAAACCGCCGAGCAAATTTGGCTCTGGATTGAACCTTTCGCCCGCTACGGATTCAATAAATCCCACGCCACCTGCTATGCTCTAATCGGCTATCAGACCGCCTATTTAAAAACCCATTACCCGACCGAGTTTATGGTCGCCATAATGAATTCGGAGCAAGATGATATTGAACGGATTGCTTTTTTGGTAAATGAATGCAACCAGATGAAAATTCAGGTCTTGCCGCCCGATATAAATGAAAGCTTGGAAAATTTCACGGTTATCAAAAACGGGTTGATGCGGTTTGGTTTGGTCGCCATAAAAAATGTCGGCCAAAATGTGGTTGAAGCAATCGTCAAAGAACGCAAAGCCAACGGACCTTATATATCTATTTCAGATTTTGTTGAGCGAGTGCGCGACAAAGACCTAAATAAAAAATCTCTGGAAAGCCTGGTCAAGTGCGGAACAATGGATAAATTGGGAGAGCGCGGCCAGCTTCTTTTCAATATGGAACATATCCTTAATTTTTCCCGCGAAATTTCCATATCAAAAAGCAATGGCCAGGCCGGTTTGTTTGACGCGCTTGCCGCTGATTCCAAAACCAACGGCCTGCCGCCCTTAAAACTAATTCCGGCCCCGCCGGCCGGAAAGAAAGAGCGTCTTTCTTGGGAAAAAGAACTGCTGGGGCTTTATGTTTCAGAGCATCCGGTCAAAGAATATTTACCCTACATTGAAAAAATGGCGCTTCCTTGTTCCAAACTTTCTGCCCAGCTGGCAGGAAAAAATGTTTCCTGCGGCGGCGTTATTTCTAAAATACAAAAAATTATTACCCGCACGGGCAAGCCGATGCTGTTTGTCACGCTTGAAGACGAAAAAGCAAAAATTGAAGTTTTGGTTTTTCCCAATACTTTAGAACGTACAGCTACTGTCTGGCAGGAAGACAAGCCGGTTATAGTTTCCGGCCGACTGAATGATAAAGAAGGAAATTTGAAATTGCTTTGTGAGGAAGTGAGGGAATTAAATGAGAATCATTTAAAGAATCACGGATGAAATTTGTTTATTGACACAGTATTTACAAAATGCTATTTTTATAATCAAGAGCTGTGATATGGCTTCACCAACCATTGACCCCGGTCAGATAGCGCTTCGCGCATCTAACGGGGCGAGGCTCTCGTAAGCCGCCAACGTTAAAGGCGCACAAAGTGGCCCGTTTGTTGTATAAACGGTCAACTTGGGTGGAACCGCGGGCTTGTCCTTCCGAAGCTTTAGCGAAGGAGGAAATAGAAGAACCCCGTCCCAAGAACTTGCTATTTTAGCGAATTCTTGAGATGGGGTTTTTGTCATATTATTGCTTTTTTACAACCTGCGCATGCAGAAAGTCCCAAGTTCTCTGTTGCATAGGCTCCTTATCATTACAGCCGCACTCTCTGCAATCAACCTGAAGCCGCATAACAAGAGTTTTTTCTTCATTAAAAACTTCCTTAAATTGGATAGGACATCGTTGATCAATTAACCCTGCCTGAGTTCCACAATTAGGACAGCATAAATAAAGAACTTCTTCTGGCAAGTCAACTGAACCTACGCCTCGGTCTTTAACCAGATCTCCTAGCCCTATTTTCGTCCTTGAAGCCATTTAACTCACCTCCTTAAGAACTTTTTATTTAGACTAACTCAAAAATAAAAAATAGTCAAAAATTTTAAAATAATATAATTCAAATATATGGAAAACAAAAATAACAAATTAGACATATTAAGACATTCAACATCTCATATCTTGGCCTCGGCAGTGCTTGATATGTTCCCCGAAGCTAAATTTGGCATCGGGCCGACAGTTGAGGGCGGCTTTTATTATGATTTCGATTTGCCGCGCACGCTTATTCCCGAGGATTTACCGATTCTGGAAGAAAAAATACGCGCAATAATCAAGCAAAATCTGGCGTTTGAGAAAAAACAGATTGACGTCAAAAAAGCGCAGGAATTATTTAAAAAGGCCAAACAACCATATAAAGTTGAATTGATAAAAGATTTAGTAAAAGAAGAAAAGGCAACTCTTCGACAGGCTCAGGGCAAGAAAGTCACGATCTATAAAACCGGCAATTTTGTTGACCTTTGCCGCGGCCCGCACATTGATTCAACCGGCGAAATAAAATCTGATGCTTTTAAGCTCTTGAAAATCGCCGGCGCCTATTGGCGCGGTTCGGAAAAAAATAAAATGCTGCAAAGAATCTACGGAACAGCATTTGAAAATAAAAAAGATTTAGAAGCTTATCTTAAAAAGCTGGAAGAGGCAGAAAAACGAGACCATAGAAAACTAGGCAAGGATTTGGATTTATTTAGCCTGCCGGAACTGGCCGGCGGCGGCTTGCCTGTCTGGCATCCAAAAGGCGCAGTTGTGCGCCAAACAATTGAAGACTTCTGGAAAAAAGAACATCAAGCAAAAGATTATAAGCTTGTCTATTCTCCGCATATCGGCAATATAAATATTTGGAAAAAATCAGGCCATTGGGATTTTTATCGCGAAAATCTCTATTCGCCCATTAAAATTGATACCGAAGAATATCTTTTGAAACCGATGAATTGTCCTTTTCATATTTTTGTTTATCAAAGCCAGACAAGAAGCTATAAAGACCTGCCTCTCCGTTATGCGGAGCTGGGCACAGTTTACAGATACGAACGTTCGGGAGTTCTTCACGGCTTAACCAGAGTGCGCGGCTTTACCCAGGATGACGCTCATATTTTTTGCACCCCGGAACAGTTGAGTGAAGAACTGGTCAGGATTATTGAATTTGCGGTGAAAATGCTGAAAGTTTTCGGATTCAGCGATTATGACATTTTTCTTTCAACCCGGCCGGAAAAATTTATCGGCAATGAAAAAATTTGGGATAAAGCAACAAAGGCGCTTAAATATGCGCTTGATAAAACCGGATTAAAATACCAGATTGACCCGGGCGAAGGCGTTTTTTACGGGCCCAAAATTGACATAAAAATAAAAGATGCGCTTGACCGCGCCTGGCAATGCACCACTATTCAAGTTGATTTTAACCTGCCCGAAAGATTTGATGTTTCCTACATAGATGAAAAAGGCAAAAAACAGCAGCCGATTATGATTCATCGGGCGCTGCTCGGCTCGCTGGAAAGATTTATTGGGGTTTTAATTGAACATTATGCCGGCGCATTTCCTGTGTGGCTAGCACCAGAACAAGTCTGGATTTTGCCGATTGGCTCGCGGCATAAAGAATATGCTTTAAAAGTCGCCGAGGCGTTGAAGCAACAAAATATCCGCGTTGTTGTTAAAAACGAAAATGAAACCATCGGCAAAAAAATCCGCGACGGCGAACTGCAAAAAATTCCTTATCTTCTGGTCGTCGGCGACAAAGAAATCTCTGCCGAATCCGTCGCCGTCAGAGAGCGCGGCAAAGGCGATTTAGGACCGATAAAATTAGATAAATTTATTGAAAAAATTATTGACGAGATAAAGATAAAAAAATAGTATACGGCGACACCGATACACGGATTTCACACAGATGTCACGGACTAAAATCTGCGTCATCCGTGTGTCAATTCGTAAATCCGTGTCGCTTTTATAGATGAAATACTACATTTTTACCTACGGGTGCCAAATGAATGAAAGCGATTCCGAAAAAATCGTTTCTTTGTTGCAAAAACAAGGCCACAGGCCCGCAAAAAACGAGGCCGACGCTGATTTAATCGTCCTCAATTGCTGTTCGGTCCGCCAGACCGCCGTGCATCGCGTCTATGATAAAATAAATAAATACACAGGGAAAAAGAAAATAATTCTGGCCGGCTGCGTTTTGGAAAAAGATAAAAATGCGCTTAAAGAAAAAGTTTCTGAGATTTGGCATCCGGACAAATATTTTCACGAAGAGTCATTGCGAGGAGTCCCGCCTGGCGGGACGACGAAGCAATCCCGACAGAGTATCTCCGTCCACGAGATTATCACGCTCCCTCCGGTCGCTCGCAATGACAAATCTGTCGCCTATGTGCCAATTATGACCGGCTGCAATAATTTTTGTTCCTATTGCGCTGTTCCCTACACCCGCGGCAGAGAAAAATCGCGGCCGGCCTCTGATATAATAAACGACGTCAAAAATCTTATCTTAAAAGAATATAAAGATATTATGTTACTCGGCCAGAACGTAAATAGTTATAAATCCGAAATCCGAAATCCGAAATTCGAAACAAATTCTAAATTCAAATCATCAAAAACCAAAACAATTAATTTTGCAAAGTTGCTCAAAGCCATAAATGATTTGCCCGGCAATTTCCGTTTTACCTTTATGACTTCCCATCCCAAAGATATGTCTGATGAATTAATTAAAACAATGGCTAAATGCAAAAAATTAACAAAAGAAATCCATTTGCCTGTGCAATCTGGTGACAATACAATTTTGCGAAAAATGAACCGGCATTACACCACTGCCCAATACAAAAGTCTCATCAAAAAAATCCGTAAAGCAATTCCGGGAATAAAAATTTCAACCGACATCATCGTTGGCTTTCCGGGCGAAACAAAAAAACAATTTCAAAATTCGATAAAAACTTGCAAGCAAATAAATTTTGACGGCGCATATATCGCCAAATACTCCCCCCGCCCCGGCACTGCCGCAAGCAAATTAAAAGATGATATCCGGATTGAAGAAAAAAAACGGCGATGGAAAGTTCTTGATAAATTGATAAATAAAGAGTATTATTAAAAATCCAAGAATTTAGACAGTTCTTCAAAATTGAATATGGCAAAGAAAGGAGGAGGACAATGACATATCCGAAACAAATTCATATTAATATTGATGTTACAAATAAATGTGATAGAAATTGTATCCATTGCGCGAGCAACTCGGACTTAAAAAATCCCATTGACATTAGCTGCGAAAAAGTCGAAAGGCTACTAAAAGAAATCAGAAGAATTAATTCAACTGTATTTTTGTCTCTGACCGGAGGCGGAGAACCATTAATGAATGAGCAGCTACCAGATATTGTAAAAATGGTGTATAATTTTCAAGGGACGAAAAAATTTTCCCTCGTAACGTCCGGCTTTCTGGACAATGATATTGAGAAGAAAAGGCTAAAAAAAACGGTTAAAAACGCCCCAGATTATAAAAAATTCAAATTCTGCTTAAGCCTGCATAGCTTTAACAGCAAGGCAATGGAAAGGTTTGAAGAAACCTTCAAATTTCTGCTTGATAGCGGACCGAAAAATTTTTGCGTCAAGACAACTGTCGCACCGTCAGATGACATTCATTCCCGCTTAGAAAAGCTCTTTGAAAAGTATAAAGTATATCCTTTTTCAATCGGCCATGATGTCTGGCAAAGATTCAAAACCAGGGTTTTTACAAAAAAAGTTTATGATGAAGACTTTGAAAATGATTCTTTGGTTGGCTTTGCCCATTTATTTGATTACTGGTATGTCTGCCCAGATAAAAAGAAACTAATTCTTGTTTCAACACAATTTCTTTCTCCACAGGGCAGAGCCAAGAATCTAAAATGCAAAATGTTTTCGATGCATCGCGCCTGTTCGGCCATATTTCGCGAACGCCTAACTGATTTTCATATAGACTCAAACGGCTCCTATTTCCCAAGTGGCTACTGCAACACAAAAACCTATCCGCATATGACAATAGGAACGCTTGATGAAAAAATAGAAAGGATAATTGATAAAAGACGGATATTTGTAAAAAATATGCTCGGGCTTATTATCAGCGATAAGCGACTATACGACCGGAAAAATGACTTATGTTCTTTGTGCTCCAAAATCAAGGCAGAGCAAGATGCTCTTGCCACAAAATTAATAAAAGGAGGTGATAACGATGGCAGGACCATTACTGGGAGAACCTATTGGGCCGAGCAAACTCGGCAATACATTTGGAACAAATTGGAATAATTGGTGTTTTGGTACCGATGGCCCGATACTATGCGAAATATGCGGGACAACGCATCCAAAAAGAGACGACGACTCCTATATAGTCAGCAAATTTCTTGGAATGCAGGTGGTCGAAGAATGCTGCGGCGCAATTCTTGACAGAGTTTATCGCGAATCGGGCGAAGAATTTGCCATCGCTTTCTTAGAGGAATTTGCAAAAAGCCCAACATCGCCGCGTTTTTCAATTCTTCTAATGACGCTCAACCAAGTTTGTATAAAAGCGCAGAAAGTAGCATTGGAAACCGCCAAACAATTGCACGTTGACCACATTAAACTTGCTCCTGTTACGGAAATCACAAAAAGAAGAACCTAAACGTTAGCTGACTCGAAAGCTTGCCTTTCGGGTCTTTTCTTTTATACAATGCAAGGGATGAAAAAAGAACAAAAGCAAAAAATAATTGTAATTCTCGGGCCGAATGCTTCCGGCAAGTCAGCGCTGGCTGTTGAAGTTGCACGCAAATTCAACGGCGAAATTATTTCCGCAGATTCGCGGCAGGTTTATAAAGGAATGGATATTGGGACAGGCAAAGTTCCGAGAGACAAAATTAATTTTAAGACGTCTGACGTCCTGCAGGACGTCAGACGTCAATATATTTATAAAAATATTCCCCATTATTTGCTTGACGTCGCGAGTCCAAAACGTCGCTTTACTGTCGCCCAATACAAAAAATTGGCGCTCGCCGCAATTAAAAAAATATCAAATAAAAAAGGCTATTCGCATGGGCGCGTTCGCATTTCGCGAGGCCAACGGCCGAGCGAGCGCTTTTCGCATGCCAAAATTCCGATTATCTGCGGGGGAACGGGATTTTATATACAGGCAGTGACTGATAACATTTCAATTCCCGAGGTTAAGCCGGATTTTAAACTGCGCGCCCGATTTGAAAAAAAGAGCGCCGTCCAGTTATTCTCGGAATTAAAAAAGCGCGACCCAAATCGCGCCAAAAAAATTGACCGATTTAACAAACGCCGGCTTATCCGCACGCTTGAAATAATTTATAAAACCGGCAAACCTGTACCGCAATTAAAAAATGAGCTTCAATTTGATACCTTATTCCTCGGCGTCAAAAAATCGCCGCAGGAACTCAAAAAATTAATCCATAAACGCCTGATAAAACGCCTGCGCCAAGGCATGATTGAAGAAGTTAAAAATTTACGCAACTCCGGTTTGTCGTGGAAAAAGTTAGACGATTTCGGCCTTGAATATCGCTGG
>PEYL01000083.1 GCA_002774415.1 Candidatus Portnoybacteria bacterium CG08_land_8_20_14_0_20_40_83
TTCAAACCCAAGAGCTTAGCAAAACCAAAGACTATCTCCATGAAGCCCTAACCAAATCTGACGCTGCCAGAGTAGAAATAGAAAAAACCAAAGCAGAGCTTGAGAAAGCTAATTTGGAGCTTCAGGCCAAAGTTAGAGAGCTTGAAAAATACGGTCAGGTGACCACGGGTCGGGAATTGAAGATGATTGAATTGAAGGAGGAAATAAAAAATCTTAGAGAAACCGTTGAAAATTTAAAAGATCAATTAGCTTTAAATAAATAATTTTTAATAAAAATTAAAAATATGCCAGGTAGTGAAAATTCGACAGGCTCGTCCCGCCAGGGCGGGACGAATCAAAAAGAATTTCACGATTTGGCACTTTGTATAAATCAAGACTTTAAATCTAATTTTACAAAACTTAAATTTAAAGTCGAATTTCTACTAACCTGGTATGAGCAATAAAAAAACATTTTTTATTCTAACGATCTTTTTAATCGTATTGGCAGCCGTAATTTTTCTAGTTATAAATCAGAATAATGGAAATAAGCAGTCAAAAGTTTTCCATGTGGGATTGCTGCAGATGGCTTCAACAGTTAACGCAAATATTGATGGTTTCAAAGCCGGCATGGCGGAGCTTGGCTACCAAGAAGGCAAAAATATTGTGTATGATTATAAAAATGCCGAAGGGAATATAGATTTAATAAATGAATATGCAAAAAGTTTTGTTGTCCAAAGGGTAGATTTGATTTTTTCCGACACTTCTCCCGCTACGCAGGCGGCCAAAGAAGCGACAACCAACAGTACCATTCCCGTAGTTTTTTCTATGGTAGCCGATCCTTTGCGTGCTGGTTTTATCGCGAGCATTCAAAGCTCCGGCAATAACCTGACCGGTACGAGCTGCGCCTATATTGATATCGCACCCAAGAGACTTGAATTTTTAAAAGAAGCGTTTCCCGGGATTAAAAAAGTTTTAGTTTTTTATAGGCCGGGCGATAAATCAGGTGAACCGGCTTACGAAGAAATAAAAAAAGCCGGTCAGAAACTGGGCGTGCAAATAATCGCTAAGCCAGTTTCAAAATCAGAAGAAATAAAGGAAATTCTCAAAAACTTAAAACCTTTTGAAGTTGATGCTTTAATGGATCCGGCTGATTCTATGGTTACCGCAAATGTTGACTCTTTGGTGGAAGCTTCTTTGCGGTTAAAAATTCCGTTAATGATGTTAAGCGATCTGGAAGCAGAGAGGGGAGCGACTATTACATACGGCGTGGATTATCTTGATTTAGGAAAACAATCAGCCGCTTTGGCGGACAAGATACTAAGAGGCACAAAACCGGCAGAGATTCCGATCGAAATGCCCCGAACCTTTCGCATTGTTTTAAATTTAAAAGTTGCCAATCAGATTGGTTTGACTATACCAGAAAATTTGATTACTAGAGTTAGAGCTGCCGGCGTCAGTGGCGGTCGCATTATTCCACTATAAAATAACAAACTAATATCGGGAGATGATTTTTCGCATCCCAAAAATAAAATTAGGAAATAAAATCGCTCTAATCTATTTTATTTTAGGCTTTGCTTCATTGATTGCGGTTAATCTAATTTGGCTGTTGCCTTCCTTAACCGAAACAAGAAAAAATGCCGCAACCCTGCAGCTTGAAATAGCAAAACGGGGGGCAATAGAGATTAATTCATTCTTGGATTATAAAATAGGTTCACTGGAAAATATCGGCCCTTTTCTAAGACCTCAGGAAATAGAAAAAAATCGCGAAATTTTAGATAATTTTTTACAAAAGGAGCAGGTTTTTTTTGAGATAACGCTGATTGATGGGACTGGCCAAGAACGAATTAAGGTTTCGCAATTTGAAATTTTTTCAGAATCAGAATTAACCAGCCGAGCAGATGAAGAATATTTTCAAAAAGCATTGGGAGGGATTTTTTTTGTCAGCCGCGTATTTTTTTCAGAAAAAGCCGAGCCTTATTTAATCTTGGCTATTCCGATTTATTTTTCTCCCAGCGGCACAGGCGGGGTATTGATGGCAAAATTAAAACTCAGAGAAATGCAGCAGATAATATCTGAATTAAAAGTCGGTTCTTTGAGCCATTCTTTTGTGGTTGACGGAGAAGGAAGGTTGATTGCCGATCCCAACCTATCGCTAGTATTAAAAAATTTAAATTTATCGGATCTTGCGCCAGTCAAGAAAATAATTGAGAAAAAGCAAATTGTTGATGGCCTTGCTTCAGAAGACATATATCAAAATGACCAAGGGCAATCGGTTCTGGCAGTCGGCATGCCGCTGCAAAAATTAAACTGGGGCTTGATTATTGAAAGACCTGAAGCGGATGCTTATAGCGGCCTAACCAGTAAAATTACCGCCTTTGTAATCATTTTTGTGCTGGGCGGTCTTTCAATTTTCTTCGCGGCCAGATTATTGGCAATTTATTTGATTGGCCCAATGAAAAAATTGGGCGATGGCGCAAAAATAATTGGTGCCGGGAATCTTGATTATAGATTAAATATTACAAGCGGCGATGAAATCCAGGAATTGGCCGAAGCTTTCAATGAGATGGGCAGTCAGCTTAAAGAATCTTATGTATATTTGGAGCATAAAGTAGACGAAAGAACAAGAGAATTAATAGCGCAACGGGATCAGCTTGATCAGGCAGTTAAAAAATTGATTGATCGGGACGTCGTTTTAAATGAAATCAGGAAACAGCAAGAAGAAGCATTGCTTGAAGCAAATAAAGCAAAGAGCAAGTCAGAAGAGGCAAGGATAGCAAGCTTAAATATTTTAGAGGATATTGACGAAAGCAGGAAGGCGCAAGAAGATGAAAAAAATAAAGTTGAAGCAGTATTAAGAAGCTTAACCGATGGGCTGATAATGATAGACCAGTTCGGTTGGATATCTTTGATTAATCCAGAAGCAGAAGCAATGTTAAATGTAAAAAAAGAAAATGTTCTTTTAAAGCGCCTAGCAGAAATAGAAAAGGCGGATATTAAAAAAATAAATGAGGCGATAGAGAAAGAAGAAGGGATTGAGAAAAAAGAAATCAAATTAGACGGTTCTCCAGAGCGGATTTTGGAAATCAGCACGGCCCTTGTCATTGGAGTTGATAAGAAAATTTTAGGACAAGTAATAATCTTGCACGATATTACAAGAGAGAAAGCTGTTGAAAAAATGAAAACAGAATTTGTGACAATTACCGCTCATCAATTACGCACGCCGCTATCGGCTGTCAAGTGGACACTGCGATTGATTTTGGACCAAGATTTAGGTCCGATTTCAAAAGAGCAGGCAGAAACTTTACAAAAAGGTTACCAAAGCAATGAACGGATGATAAATTTAGTCAACGATTTATTAAATATTACAAGAATTGAAGAAGGGAGATTTATTTATGGACTTTTAAAAATTTCTTTTATAGATTTAATCAAGGAAACGGTTGATAATTTCCAGACGCTGGCTGATATGCGAAATATTAAAATAAAACTCCAAATATCAGAGAACGACATTGAGATTATGGGCGATAAGGAAAAGATGAAATTAGCCCTGCAGAATTTAATAGAAAATGCAATTAGTTATTCATTCTCGGGAAGCGACGTGACAATTTCAGTTGATTGCGATAATATGAATTTGACGGTTGCCATCAAAGATAAAGGAATGGGAATTCCAGAAAATCAGCAGAAAAGAGTTTTCTCCAAATTTTTTAGAGCAGATAATGCAGTGAAGATGGAGACTGAGGGTTCGGGATTAGGTCTCTTTTTGACAAAGAATATAATAGAAAAGCACGGCGGGAAAATTTGGTTTGAATCAGAAGAAGGCAAGGGTTCAACTTTTTATTTCACATTGCCAATAGCTAAATAAATTAGCGCTCGGATATCGCCTCCGAAAAACGCGGTCAGCTCGATATGTGGTAAAAGTAAGTTTATCACCAGCTGCCGCTCACGCTCGCCGCGCCTCATATATCTGGAAACAAAATCGCTGGCGCGGCTCCGCGATGTTTTTGTCGGCAATATCCCCGCTTCTTAAAAAATTATGAAGAAAATTTTAATTATTGAAGACGAAAAAGTTCTTTTGGAGATTTTGGAGAAAAAATTAGCGACCCAGGGATACGAAGTGCTGGTTGCCAAAGATGGTGAAGAAGGGCTCCAAAAAATGAAAGAGGCGAAGCCCGACCTAATTTTACTTGACATAATTATGCCAAAAAAAGATGGTTTTGAGGTTTTGACCGAAATGAATAAAAATGCGGACATAGCCGATATTCCGGTGATTGTTATTTCAAATTCCGGCCAGCCGGTAGAAATAGACAGGGCGTTAAAGTTGGGAGTAAAAGATTATTTAATTAAAACAGAATTTGACCCAGAAGAAGTGATTAATAAAGTCACAAAAATCTTTGGGCAAGAGCCAGATCCGCCAGAAAAGAAAGCTGGGCAGCCTCAAGAAAAAAAGGGGAAGATGCCAGAAAAAAAAGTAAATAATCCAGGCAATAAAATTTTCATTGTTGAAGATGATAAATTTCTCCGCGATTTGATTATAAAGAAATTAGACACTGAAGGTTATGAGACTGCTTTTGCAGTTGGGGGTGAAGAGGCTTTAAAGAAAATTGGAGAAGAAAAACCCGATTTGGTCCTTCTTGATTTAATTTTGCCCGGCATTGACGGATATGAGGTGCTGAAACAAATGAAAAATAACTCGTCAGATGATATCAAAAAAATTCCGGTGATAATTTTAAGCAATCTCGGCCAGCGCGATGATGTTGAAAAGGGCATAAATTTAGGAGCGGTAGATTTTTTAATCAAAGCTCATTTCACTCCAGGGGAAATTATTGATAAAATAAAGCAGGTACTGGAAGGGAAAAAATAGAAAGATGACGAGAAAAAATCGCCTTGCAATTTTAAAAGCGGCGTTTATTATGGCCTTTATTTTAGGCCTATTTTTGATTTGGGAAAAAAGGTCTACGTTTAAAATAGTATCGCAGCAACTAAAACCCGACAGCAAGGAGGAGCAAATTATTGAGCAGTCAACCGGACCAAAAAGCCCAATTTCTGGTTTGGTCTGCGAAAATGCCGAGCGCCGGCCAGTCGCTGTTATGCTCGGCGGAGATACGGTTGCCAGACCACTTTCCGGAATTGCCGAAGCTGATTTAGTTTTTGAGATACAGGTTGTTGAAGGAAGTATCACAAGATTAATGACAGTTTTTGTTTGTGCTACGCCTGTTCAAATTGGCTCGGTGAGGTCAGCCAGGCACGATTTTATTCCTCTGGCATTAGGTCTGGATGCGATTTATGCTCATTGGGGTGGTTCACATTTTGCTTTGGATAAATTAAAAACAGGCATCGCTGATAATATCGACGCTTTACCGAATCTTTATAGCGCTTTTTATAGACAGAGTGGAATTGCCGCCCCTTATAACGGCTTTACTTCAATAAATAGATTATTATATGCGGCGAAAAATCTTAATTACAGGACTGTCGGAAAATTTGTCGGTTATCCTCATCTAACTAATGCAGAGACACTAGAACACGGCCAAGAAAAAAAATTTTTAAACATCAGTTACGCGCCGCCTTTTGATGTAAGTTATGAATATAATCCCGAAACAAATTCATATTTTCGTTTTCGCGGGGGTACAAAAGAGATTGATAAAAATACCGGCGCTCAGGTAGAGGCAAAAAATGTTGTTATAATGAGGGCAGTTTCTCAGCCGCTTGAAGGGCAATACAACGATGTTCAAGTTGAAGGTCAGGGAAAGGCGGAATTTTATTTAGATGGTGACTTTAAAAGCGGAACATGGAAAAAAGACAAGAGCGATCCAAACAGCAAACTATTTTTTTATGACGAAAAAGGCCAGGAAATCAGATTCGTACCAGGTTCTATTTGGATTGAAATTGCGGATCCCGGGATGCCAGTAACGTGGAAATAAATTTTCAGTTTGAGCTGGTGGAGAGTTTGATTTCTGATTTTTGCATTTTGAATTTATGATTATTTTTATTTGGGGGCCGGATACTTTCCGGTCCAATCAAAAATTAAAAGAAATTGCGGATAATTATAAAACTAAACACAAAAGCGGATTGAATCTGCGGTTTTTCGATTGGTCGGCTTCTGTTTTAGATGACTTAAAAAATATTTTGTCTTCTGTTTCAATGTTTGACGAAAAAAAGCTAATAGTCGTCAAAAACGCCTGCCTTGCGGCAAAAGGTGATCAAGAAAAATTGATTAAAGCTTTGGAAGATAAAAAAGTATTGCAGGATGAAAGCGTCATTGTCGTATTTTTTGAAAGAGGAAAACCGGAAAAAAGCGAATTTTTTTCGTGGCTTTACAAAAAAGTCAAAATGGCTGAGTGCTTTGATAATTTAACAGGAACGAAACTTGCCGATTGGGTAAAAAAAGAAATTCAAAATTCAGGCGGGTCAATTTCAGCCGAGGCCATAGAAAAATTAATCAACTTTGTTGGCCCGGATCTTTGGCAGATGCATAACGAAGTTAATAAGTTGATAAGTTTTAAAGTTGATAAGATAATAACAGAAAAGGATATAGATTTGCTCGTTAAATCAAAATATGACCCAAATATTTTTGCGACAATTGACGCCTTGGCGGCCAAAAATAAGAACCTCGCGTATAAGTTAATGCACGAACATTTAGAACAGGGCGAAAACGAGATTTATATTTTAACGATGTTTATTTATCAGTTTAGGAACTTGCTTCAGATTAAAAATTTGATAGATTCGGGCGTGCCATCTGACGGCTTGGCGAAAAAAACAGGCTTGCACCCTTTTGTGATAAAAAAATCTTGGTCGCAGATGAGAAACTTTAGCCAGGATGTTTTGAGGAAAATTTACGAAAGACTATTGAATCTTGATATTGCCATTAAGCGCGGAAAGATAGAGCCGCAAACAGCGCTGGATCTGATAGTGGCGGAAATCGCCGGATAGTGATTTTATTCCTCCCTTTAGTAAAGGGAGGGTAGGAGGGATTTTGCAAAGTCTCATAAATCCACCCCGTCCCTCCTTTACGAAAGGAGGGAGACAACAAAAAACCGCCTTTTAGGCGGATTTTTTGTTTATTTATTCAGCATTCTCATTAAACGAGACTTTTTACGGGCGGCCGTATTTTTTTTGATGACGCCTCTTTTTGCCGCTTTATCAATGGCCTGATAGGCTTGGGCAATCAGTTTTTTCGCTTCGTCTTTGGAACCTGCGACAACCATTTTTTTGATTTTTTTGGTTATATCTTTAACCGCTTTTGCCCGCGCCAAATTAAGCACCCGATGCTTTTTTGCCTGTCTTAACGCTTTTTTCGCTGATTCTTTGATTGGCATACCAGGTAGTAGAAATTCGACTATGATTTAAATTTATTCAAATTTAAATCATGGATCTATGTCTATATTAATTATACCAAGTAGTGATGGTTTCGAATCGGTGAGTATTACAAAAGTAATTATTTTTATGTCGAATTTTCACTACCTGGCATGTTTTAAATTAAAAGTTAAAAGTTTGAGGCCGTAAACTGTTTCGGGTTAACATAGAAAGAATAGCAGATAATTTGCTTTTTGGCAAGAATTCGCAAATAAAAAGACGGGATTATAGACTTAATCCCGCCTGCCGGTATTATGCATTAACCTTTTAATTCACCCACCTTCTGCAGACTCTATTTAAGGCCTGCTGAAAATGCGGCGAGCATTTAATGAAATTCACAAATTCAGGGTTTGGGCTCTTCACTTCTTTTGCGTTGAATTCTCCCCCCGTTAATTTTTGATAGGCATCTTTAAAGAACGATGATTTGTCGGCGAGTTCGTATATGAGTTCGGTACCAAATTTGTCAAGCTTCCAGTTGCCGCTTCCGTAGTCCATTGTGGCTTGGAAGGCAAGGATATCTCCCTCCGAGTACGCCACTAAACCGATAGCCACAAAAGGTGTCCATAGTCCATCCACGAGAAAATGGTGTTTCGGATTATTATTAGAATCATAGGCAACAATTTTCAACTCCATGCTTCCTTTTGGAAGCGGTAGATAAATCATCTCTACGCTTTCACGAAGTTGCTGTTTGACTTCTTGTATTTTTTCTGGAGTTGGTGAATATTTCCCAAAGCCACAATTGGCTAGAATAGCAAGCTGGCATTCATCAATTGCAGTATTAATAAAAGAAGCGATGATTTCTCTGGCGTCCTTCTCTACAGGTACTCCCAAGAGCGTAGAGTAACCGGTCTCATGAACAGGAACTCTAATCTCTACAGTTTTTTCGGTAAGCAGCATGCCCTCCACGAATGCTTTGTAGATTTGTAGAATTTCTTCTTTCAGCCGCGGAATTTTATCTGGCTTAAGATCATTCGTGCCTTCAATATATTCGTGAAATTGCGGCACTTTGCTCCCCTTTTGTCCGCCTTCTAGATATTCAATTACCGAATCTTGCAATACCTTTAATGCATTTTCCATTTTTTCTCCCTCCTTTATAGTTTGGTATGCTTTGAAATAAAGTTTGCTAACTATTTTTACAGGTAAAAAGAACGATGTTATATCTTATAAATAATAACTGCTAAAGTCAAGACTCCGCAATTTTATTTTTTAACCTTCTTTAATTTATTCATCTCGTCTTGCAATCTCATCGCCTCGTCAAATTGGAGATTGCGGTTGGCCAAAGACATTTTAAATCCAAGCTCTTTGAGGTACTCGTCTAAATACTCACGTTCGGTCTTGGGTGAAATTTTAACTTTTGTCACTTCTACGATGCTTGGTCTGATTGGTTTTTTAATCGGCTTGGGCGTAATCCCATGTTCTTTATTATGTTTTTCCTGAATTTTGCGGCGGCGGTCGGTTTCATCAATCGCGTGTCGCATTGATTGCGTCATTTTGTCAGCATACATTATCACCCGGCCCTGCGGATGGCGCGAGGCGCGGCCCATAGTTTGAATGAGCGTGGTTTGGTTGCGCAAAAAACCTTCTTTGTCTGCATCCAGAATCGCCACCAGCCCAACTTCTGGTAAATCAAGGCCTTCTCTCAATAAATTTATGCCGACCAAAACATCAATTTTGCCCAGGCGCAGATCTTTTAAAATTTCCGGCCGCTCAAGGGTTTTTATTTCTGAATGTAAATATTGGGCTTT
The DNA here is from genome assembly GCA_002774415.1 of Candidatus Portnoybacteria bacterium CG08_land_8_20_14_0_20_40_83. GTDB lineage: Bacteria > Patescibacteriota > Minisyncoccia > Portnoybacterales > GWB1-42-6 > CG1-02-40-82. Next base: position 9,072 of record PEYL01000083.1, read on the forward strand.
TATTCCTTCGTCATGCAAATACTCGGCTAAATCTTCAGCCAGGCGCTTGGTCAAAGTCGTGACCAGTACCCTGGCGTCCGATTTAACAGTTGCTTTTATTTGCTTTATCAGATGCGGAATCTGGTTTTTTGTTGAACGGATT
>PEYL01000062.1 GCA_002774415.1 Candidatus Portnoybacteria bacterium CG08_land_8_20_14_0_20_40_83
AGCCGCGTTAATCTGGTAAACTGAATCCCAGTCAAACAAGGCGTTGGTCGTGTTGCAGCTTGTAAACTGTTCGGCTGTCATATTCACCCAGTGTTTGCCGCCGATGTCGCTGTTGGGAACCGGATACAGATTGTAAACCTTGGGATCGCCCTCGGCTCTCACCAAAGTAGAAACTGTGAATTGATCCAACGTTGCCTGAGAAACGGTTTTGACGTTCTCCCATTTCAGATGTCCGTAGCTGTTGAAAACGCTCGGGCTCAAAATCAATCTTTTGAATTGCTTGGAGCCGACGTATTTGGCGATATAGATATCAGGGTTGTCGGCGGTTTTAATCATATCGCCTTCAGCAACGCCTGTAACTACCGCGCCAGCAGCCAGAGGGGCTAACATCGCAATTCCGCTTACCATAGCAATCGTTGTGATACTTGTCGTGATAGAAATTATCTTTTTAAATTTACTCATTTTTATGTTTGTTTTTGATTTCTCCCGGATTGATTTAAAAAATCAAGCAAGGAGTTTTTTGTGAGGTGTATTTACCTTTCGGTTTTTAGACTTTTTTCGACCTGATAGTCTATCTCCCCCCGCTTCATAAGCGAGGTGTCCTCGAGGTTTCGTCATTCCACCCCCCTTATTATTCGACGGGGGTACACCTCAGTTTTTTCTTCGACTTCGCTCAGAATATTATTTAAATCCTGAGTTTATCGAAGGATTATCTTTTTATTTTGGCTATTTAGGAGCTTAGCTCCTTTGAGGCAGCTAAGCTGCCTTCCAAAAATGGAACAAGAACAAACCGCCAAGGAATTACACCTCGATGGTTGTCGACCTTTTTCTTATTCTTTCCAAATTTTAACTTTTTAAACATTTGGCTGTCAAACTCAATATTGTGGATAACTGACGCCATTGCGCAAATATAATAACTCCTTTGCAATGGCGGCATCCTGAGGCGTTTTTAAACGCCGAAGGATCTCAAATTATTCGTTATTTATGCCTGTTCCAAACACAGAAGTAATGGGCAAGGTGGATGTAGTTATTATTTTCGGCTCTAAATCAAGTATTGAACTGGGACTTGAAGTGGTTACAGTAGGCAAGCCCGGCGAACTGGTAGCGTTATTGGGCAAGACCGGATTGGCCTGCTGGGTTGTCTGGGCAGGCGAAGCATTATCAACTAATTTTTGAGCGCTTTTGACCATTTCGCTGGCCGATTTTATTGCCTGCAAAGCTCCTGTTATATCATTATTTTCCAAGAGTAATCGTGCCTGCTCAATTGCCTTATCGGATTCATCAAGAACTATTGTTGCGTTTATCGGCAATTTATCGGCAATTGCCGAATTATTTATTGATTGGGCAAAAGTTTTAACCATCTGCTCGGTTTTCTGAATCTTTTCATCAACCTTGACCGCGATTTCTGTCTGGCTAACACCTGCCTCGCCTTGTCTCTGAACCATCGTTTCAAGGGCCTTTGTGCTTGTTTTATCTGCTTCATCAGCTGCTTCGGCTATTTTATCGGTCAAGTTATTCTTCATGTCAGGCGATAATGCCGATTTTGCCTCGCTTAAACTCTGTTCGGCAGAAGCGGCGCTCGCGTCCATTCTTTTGGCTACTTCAACCACCTTTTTAGCTTCCGTATTATTTAACTTTGGCAATGCGTCTTTGGCGCTTAAAAGATGGCTCTGTAAATTATTTACCGCTTCTTCAATTTTCGGCTGTTTTTGTTCCATAGACCCCCCCTGATTAATTATTCTATTTAACTCGTCAATTCTGACAGTAATCATATCGGTTTGAACCTGGGCTTTGCCTTCGGCCGAAGTCGCAGTTAAAAGCTTTGCCTCTTCCAGGGCAAGTTTGACAGAAAAAAGCCGATCGCCGGGCAAGCTGTTGTTAGCTTTGGCAATAACAACCAAACCGCCGCTAAACATAAATCCAAAAATTAAAACAAAAGCGACCACTGGTTTTAGCACGGGGTGGGGATTCCTGATATATCGCATAAACGAAGCAAATGCCGAAGAAAAATTAAACGCCGGCATTGTCTCTTTTCCGTAGTTTTTGCTTATTTCCGAGGCTAAATTTTGGCGACAAAAAATAACCCAATTATCATCAGGTCTGACTTTTTTTAACTGGGTTAGTCGGTCTATTATCTCTTGTTCGGTTATTTTTTCCATTCCAGGTAGTAGAAATTCGACTATATTTTAATTGCTGCCAGGCAGCAGTCGAATTTTCACTACCTGACATTCTAATAAATAAGACGGGAAAATGCCTATTTTATTACAGTTATTACCGATATTTTAGAGGACAGCAAAGGCGGTTAGGCCGATATCGGCCTAACCGCCTTTTAATATGCCTATTTTACGTAAACCCCCACACCAAGCCTTAGTGTGGGGGTAAAATTACACCTCTAAAGCCCCTTTTAGGGCTTTTACGGCCCTGGATAGAGAGACCCTGACTGCACCCTCGGATTTGCCTAAAATCTGGGCTATTTCACCAACTTCAAAATCATCCACATAATACCAGATGATAACTTCCTGGTATTCCTCTTTGATTTGCTTAAGACAGCCCATTATTTGTTCCAGTTTCAGGTTTTCGTCGGTTTTTTTTACAAAACCTATCTCTGCCTCGCTTAAATGAGTTTCCTGAACATCTTCTATTGGTATCAACAGATTAGGATTCTTTCGGAAATAATCGGCAATAAGATTTCGGCAAATTTGATATATCATTGCCGATAAATTTCCGATAAAATTACCATCCTTCAAATACTGCCAAGTTTTTAAAAACGCTTCTGATGATAAATCTTGTGCAATTTCCTGGGAACCGACCCTAAAATAAATATAACGATAGATTTTCGTTATATTTTGGTCATAAAATTCAAGAAATTTTTGCTCATTTTCGACTAATTTCATTATTATAACTTACTGACAATTTTTGGAGATGAAGGTTTTTAAATCATCTTTGAGATTGTCACGGTCAAGAGCGTATTTCAAGGTGGTTTTCAAATAATTCAGCGGATCGCCGGTTGTCAGCCATTCACCGTCTTCAACTTCTTTAACCATAAAGACTCCCCCTTTTTTAAGGTAATTTTTTATTGCGTCCGTTATCCAAAGTTCATTGTCTTTTCCCAAAGCGGTCTTTTTAAGGATATTAATAAATTCTTGATTCAAAATCATGCGGCCAAAAACTGCCAGGCGCGAAGGCGCTTCTTTGATCGTCGGCTTTTCCACAATATCAATTATCTCCCTGGTATTCTTTTTAAGTTTGACAATGCCGTAGCGAACCACTTCTTCCGGCTTTACCTCCTGGACGCCGATTATCATATTGCCGTGTTTTTCATAATCATCAATCATCTGCTTGGTAAAAGAAACTTTTGATTTAACCAAATCGTCACCAAAACAAAAGACAAACGGTTCATCGTCAACCAAATTAGCCGCGCACAAAACCGGCGTCCCATTTCCGTAAGGGCCTTTCTGCCTGATATAAACAAAATTAGCCATTTCGGAAATCTTTTTTACCTGCTCCCAAAGTTTTTCTTTCCCTGCTTTCTTTAATTCATCGGCCAAAGCCCAGTTATGGTCAAAATGATCTTCTAATGGTTTTTTATCCCATTTTGTAACTAAAATAATATCTTCAATTCCCCCTGCTACTAATTCTTCCACAACCAGCTGAATTATTGGTTTATC
>PEYL01000022.1 GCA_002774415.1 Candidatus Portnoybacteria bacterium CG08_land_8_20_14_0_20_40_83
AAACAATAAAATCAAATAACGGCGTAAAATTAAGAACAGTATAATTTTCCTGAAGTTTAAAATCTATTTCCGCTCCAAAAATAACCGAGCTGACATATTCGTCAATTATTCCGGTTATTTCCGCCATTTTTCCGGTTAAAATCTGAACGCCTTTTTCTGAAGCAACCGCCATTGTCGCTTGCCGCAAAAAATGAGCGTAGTCAAAATACCGGTTATCAAGTTTCCAGGTTTTTACCTTGCCGCCGGTTTCCGCGTGCGTTTCCGCAATAGAAATATGGGAAAGTTGTTTTTTTAATATATCAAGGGGGATTGAATACTTTGGCAAACCGGAAACCGCAATCGCGGAAAAATCAAATTTCGGTGATTGCTCATAAACCTGTATTGGCCATAGAAGATCGTATTTTTCGATTCTGTCGGGTGTGGCTTCGGCTTGAACAAGATCGCCGGTTGTTTCTGTCGCCGATGAATCGCCGATGCCAATCGCATAACCCTGTTGCTGTAATTCTTCATAAAATGCCCTGAACTTCGGGTGCTCTACTACAAACAAAAAGTCCAGCGAATTTTTTGGCGCGTGATTATGCATTACATCTTCCCGCGCTTCACGCTTCATGTCTTGTAATTCGGGATATTTATATCCGGGGAACATCAAACGAACTCCTCTGCCTACTATTTGCTCTAAAAGCAAATCAGCTTCAGCGCTGCGCAAAACAACTACCGCGGCAACATTTTGCGTATCAAAGCCCTCGCGAAGCATTAAAACGCTCACTACCACGCGAATTGGGTTTATTTCTTCCGATTCATCTAAGCTTTCCAACTGTCGGCGATATTGTTCCCAGTCCTTATCGCTCATTTCGCCTTTTTTATCCGAATGAATAACCAGCGTCTGGCGTTGATAACTTTGACCCCTCTCATCCGTAAGATTGCCAATATGTTCGGCGACCAAATCAGCCACTTCGGTATTTTCTGCCAGCACAAATAAAACCGGTTTTTTATCTAAACCTTTATTTCTGAATTCACTGGCTATCTGCTCAAGTTTTTTTCGCCCAATATCAATCAATAATTTTTGGCCGTTAGAAAGTCCGACCACTTGCCCTCGGCGATGGTCGTCATCCGCTTCTGTTCTTTCCGCTCGCACATCAAGCGCTTTTAATGCTTCGCCGGCGAGAGACTGCCTTTCTTCCAAAAAAATCTGCTTGACAAGCATGGCTCTCATCGCTTGCACTAAATCGTAATCATAAACGATGTGCGGAAAATACTCTTTTTTTTCGGCGCTTCCATAAAAAGGCGTAGCGGAAAAATCTATTTGCATAAATACGCCTGTCTGCCGTGCTGGCACAGGCAGGCCTTTCTCTTCCTTATGTTTTTCCGTAAGCCGATCAAAAAGTACTTGTAAAAATTTACGCCAAACCAATTCCTCGCCTTTGGCGGTTTTTGAGCCATGCACATGATGCGCTTCATCGTTAAAAATAATCAAATCAGAATACTCGGAAAGAAAATCGGCAATTATCTCGCCGCGGGGCTGTTCTTCTACGTCGGCGCCGGTAAGTTGATCCCAAAGATTACTGGAATCATTCAATCGAAATTGTTGCCAATTGGTAATATACACAAACGGCTCGTCTGGCGGAGTAAAATTTGCCCGAATGTCGCTCGGCTCTAAAACTTTCAAATTAAAACGATTGCGAAATCGCTCGCCCTCGGGCATAAAAAGCGTTCGCGCGAAATCTGCTTTTGATTTGTCGCGATTGCCGGTTTTGGGGTCATGCTTGCCTAAAAACATATCTAATAAACGATATAATACTTCATGCCCGGGCGCGACCAGCACAAAGTGAGCCGAATATTGTTTTTCTCGTTCGTTATTTATCGCGTTAAAATATTGCCAAACCAAAAGCGCGCCTTTGGCGGTTTTTGAGCCATGCACATGATGCGCTTCATCGTTAAAAATAATCAAATCAGAATACTCGGAAAGAAAATCGGCAATTATCTCGCCGCGGGGCTGTTCTTCTACGTCGGCGCCGGTAAGTTGATCCCAAAGATTACTGGAATCATTCAATCGAAATTGTTGCCAATTGGTAATATACACAAACGGCTCGTCTGGCGGAGTAAAATTTGCCCGAATGTCGCTCGGCTCTAAAACTTTCAAATTAAAACGATTGCGAAATCGCTCGCCCTCGGGCATAAAAAGCGTTCGCGCGAAATCTGCTTTTGATTTGTCGCGATTGCCGGTTTTGGGGTCATGCTTGCCTAAAAACATATCTAATAAACGATATAATACTTCATGCCCGGGCGCGACCAGCACAAAGTGAGCCGAATATTGTTTTTCTCGTTCGTTATTTATCGCGTTAAAATATTGCCAAACCAAAAGCGCGGCCAAAACCCAAGTTTTACCGGTACCGGTAGCCATTTTAAGGCAATATTTTGGAAAAGTAATATTGTCCGCTTCTTCCGAAAGCGCCGCGCTTTGCGCTAAAATTTCCGGCGCGAATCGTTCAAACGCTTCTTTTAATGTTTTAATTCCTAAAATTTCATGGCAATAAATAATCGTTTCAATCGCGCGCTGCTGGCAAATATGAAATTTTTCATCAGCTTCTTCCCCGCGATTAAACCAATACGCCAAGAGTTCATAAGTCGTTTGCGTCACGCCCTGCCAACCTTGATCCGCCCAGGCTTGCGCTTCGCCTGCCAGCGCTTTGGCGAGCGGCAATTCGTTCAAAATAATATTTTTTACTTTTTTTACCATAGTATTAAGGTTTATGAAAATAGGATATTCAAAATTTGCCCAATTTAAAAGGACAAACTGCCTTTGTCGGTTTTATTATCAACCCCCCTTGAAAATAAACCCTTTTGGCTATATTAGCTTTCTTCTAATTTCTTCTAATATAGTTGAATTGTTAATATGCCCAAAACCCTTGTATTTACGGCGAATTTTACAACATCTGAAATTAGCTTCTAAATTAAAAGTTGGTTTCATAATAGGTATTTCTTGATTGTCCAACAGAATGAATTAAACCAAGATCCTGCATTTTTGCAAGGTCATAGTTAATTGTCTGCCGCGGAACTTCTGATAAAATCTGTTCGCAAACTTTTGCGGTTATCTTTTTATTCTCTACTAAATACCCCCATATTTTAAATTGCCGTTCATTAAGTTTGCTCAAAGGAGGTCCCGCTAAAATAACCTTGAAGCTATTGGTTGTATTTTTGAAAACCGGAGGCAAAAGACCCCACTTTGTCATTTCGTTAAACACGATATCTATTCCTCTGCCGTATTCCTCAAGATAATCCAATTCCTTAAGACGAGCCGCGATTGTTTCGTTACGGCTTGCTTGCGCATCGCGGATATTTTCTACAGTAACACCCGGAGGCAAACACCCTGGATTAAAAACTTCAATCCTATCTTCAAATACATTCACTTGCGTGTAAGTTTCGGTAATTTTGTAATCGCGGTGTATGACTGCATTTGCAACAATTTCACGGATTGCTTTTTCTGGATATTCATAACGCTCTACTCTTTTTGTGCCAACAATCTCAGCACTTTTGCGAATATTTTTCAATACAAATTTCTGCATTTCATCAATCTGACCGTCCAATGTTCCATCTATATCAGCATTATCAATTATTTCTGAAGCCACATTTGAACCTTTAAACTTTACACATCTAATTTTGTATCTATTAAAAGCTCTTTTCAGTTGTGGCTTTTCTTTTGAAAAAATTAGAAACCCGGCAATAGTAGGAAATTTACCGCCGTCAAAAATGTCGGTAATACCAAGATTCTTTAATAATTCAAAATCAATATCTTCAGAAACCGTATCTCTCATAGTTCTCTGACCCATACGAACGAGTAACTCGTAAATTTTTTTCATTGACAGGTCAGTAAGCGTGATATCAGGAGCTCTTGAAATGTCAAATTTTGACAATTTTGCATTATCTAAAAAACAACGCATTTCTTCGTCGGTAATTTTCCTGTCAGTATTACCGTCACGAACAAAAGCGCCATTTGGCATACCTACCGGCCTATAATAACACGGCTTGAACTGATCTGGACATTCGGGAATATATGCCGCAAGCACCGGTACATTTTCTATATCAAAGAAAAAATACTCGGGACGAATAACTATGCTCATATTGGTATTGCATAAATCACCCATTTTCTCTTGGATCAAAGCCGCATTACTCATTCCTTTTATAATAAATTGGGATTTACCGCTACTTTTGTCTTCTATTACACCAAACACAATATAACCGCCACCGGGGCGGTGCGAAAAAGAGGAAAGGGTTTTCCATGTATCTCTGGGGAATCCTCCGCGGGCATCCTTAAACTCAACATTTGATGTTTCCGAAGAGAGTTTGAGCGCACGAACTATTATTTCTTTTATTTGGTCTTCTGTCATAAAATTATAATTTTATATCAATTATCGCAGTTGCATCGTTGCCAAAAATATCTACCACGCGCATGGCAATTTTGTGTTTTCCATTTTTTTCATAAGTATGCTCTTTTTTTGTTGCCACGATTTTCGCTTTGCGGCCGTTGCCTCGGGAATCCTGCCATTGGCTTTTGAAAACT
>PEYL01000049.1 GCA_002774415.1 Candidatus Portnoybacteria bacterium CG08_land_8_20_14_0_20_40_83
GCTTTAAGCACGATAATCCTTTTGATTGCGCCCCTTCTTTACTAATTCTTTCTCTAAGAGCGAGGGTATTGTCTTCCAAAAAAATCATTATTCAGAGGCGAGGGGAGTAATTTTCAAAACGCTCAAACCGACAAGCGGGCATGGTCTCCGACGCTCCGTCGGAGGAGCGAGGAGGTTTGGCGAGTAAAATTTTCCTCGCCGGGGAAAATTTTACGCTTTTGAAAATTATTTACCGAGACTCATCTGCGTTTTTTGGAGGCGATACCCGAGCGAGACTTATTTCCTTAAAATCTCCAGAAAAGCTTTCTGGGGGATTTTTAATTTGCCCTCCTTCGCTCTCAAAAATGAGAGCTATGGACGGACGAGCTGATGAAAAAATATTAACCTTACTTCCGAAGTATTTCTAAAAAAGCCTTTTGTGGAATCTTCAATTTGCCGATAGCCTTCATTTTCTTTTTGCCTCTTTTTTGTTTCTCAAGCAGTTTTCGCTTGCGCGTATAATCACCGCCGTAAAGATAACCTGTTACATCTTTTTTCATCGCCGCAATAGTTTCTCTGGCAATAATTTTTCCGCCAACCGCCGCCTGAATGGCAACTGTAAACATTTGCCGCGGCAAAACCTCTTTTAATTTTTTCACCAATAAGCGGCCTTCCTCATAAATAGTTTTTTTCGGCACAATACGTGCCAGCGCAGGCACGACTTCGCCGGCCACCAAAATATCCATTTTTACCAAATCGGCTGCCCGCCAATCCAAAATTTCATAACTCATCGATGCGTATCCTGAAGTGGCTGATTTCAAACGGTCATAAAAATCGACAATAATTTCGCGCAGAGGCGTTTCGTATTTTATTATAACTCTTTGGGAAGTTAAATACTGTGTTGCTTTATACACACCGCCGACTCCCTGCATAAGCTTCATAACCGAGCCAAGATAAGTATTGGGACAAACGACTTCAAGCTTCATCCATGGTTCTTTTATTTCTTCGAGTTTACTGGCATCTGGCAATTCCTGCGGCGAAAAAATTATTTTTTCTTTTTCAGAATATTTTTCTTTTAATTGATATGCAACACTGGGAGTCGTCAAGACAAGCTCAAGATCATATTCCCTTTTTAACCTTTCTGAAACGATTTCCAAATGCAACATTCCCAAAAATCCGCATTTAAATCCTCTGCCCAAAGATTCCAAAGATTCCGGCTCAAAAACAAGTGAAGCATCGTTTAATTTCAGCTTGTTCAACGAATCTTTTAAGTGGTCAAAGTTTGCTTCTTCAGACGGATAAAAAGAAGCAAAAACCATTGGTTCCGGCTCTTTGTAGCCAGACAGAGGACTTTGGGCCTGATTAGAAAAATTAGTTATCGTATCTCCCACCCGGCAAAGATTAACATTTTTTAAACCGGTGGCAATATAACCGATTTCACCGGCCGCCAGCGAATCAGCTGCGATTAAATTCGGCTTAAATATCCCAACTTCAATTACTTCCGAATGAGCGCCAGAACCCATCAAAAATATTTTTTCGCCTGCTTTTATTCGGCCGCCAATTATCCGAACATAAGCCAGAACGCCTGTGTAAGAATCGTAAACTGAATCAAAAATCAGAGCGCGCAGTGACTCTTCTTCTTTTCCTTCGGGCGGCGGGATTTTTTCAACTGCTGAACGAAGCAATTCCTCAACACCGGTTCCGTCTTTTGCCGATATTTTAAAAATTTCTAAATCTGTATCACCAAAAATTCCTTTAATTTCTTGCTCAACTTCTTCAATTCTAGCGCCTGGCAAATCGATTTTATTGATTGCCGGAATAATTGCCAGTCCCTGTTCTTGCGCCAGATGCAAATTTGCCAATGTTTGCGCCTGCACCCCCTTGGTTGCGTCAACTAGCAAAATCGCGCCCTCAACCGCAGCCAGAGAACGCGATACTTCGTATGAAAAATCTACGTGGCCGGGAGTATCAATCAAATTTAAAATATAAGACGCATCATTAACCTCATATTTCATTCGCACAGGCTGTAGTTTTATTGTAATTCCCCGTTCCCTTTCCAAATCCATCTGATCCAGATATTGCTCCCGCATCTTTCGTTTTTCCACCGTGCCCGTCAATTCCAAAAACCTATCCGCCAAAGTAGACTTGCCGTGATCTATATGGGCTATTATGCAAAAGTTTCTGATATTTTGCGGCATAAAAGACCCCCTTATTATGTCATAGAATCTTATTTTTCTCAACCCCGTTAGAAGTTTTATTTTTTGCCTTTTATTCCGCAGAAATGAGCCCCGTTAGAAATTCGAATGAGCCCCTTATATGAATTTTCCTCGTGATGGGCTACTTGATTTTAATTTTAAAAATAGCCATATTTGGATAAATTTCTAACGGGGTGAGCCGCAGGCGTTTCGCAAAAAGGTTATATCGTCCTTATTAAGCATAGCTGAACTTCTAACGGGGTCAACTTAAAAACAGATGGCGATGCCATCTGTTTTTTTATATTGCTTTTATGATTTTACAACTCCTCTGTCTCGCCCACCCCCACATATTCTTCGGTTTTAAAAACCTTCCGCCTTAAGGCTCTTGCCAAGTTTATCATCTCCTCTGATTTCAAAAATAAAGAAACCAAAACAAATGCGCAAAGGGCAATCAAAGTTGCAAATACAAGCTGCAGCAATACTCCGATAAATGTATGGGTATTTAAAAATGGCTCAATAAAGTAAAGCCCGGCATACCCGACTACACCTGCGACCAACCCAGCCATTAGATATTTCAAAAATGTAACCATAATTTTTTTGCCGTCAAGTCGGCCAAAAAATCTTCGCAGGAGCACAAAAAGGACTGCCGTATTGAAAAATGATGCCAGAAAAAAGCCTAAAGGCAAGGCAAGCACCCTGATATCGGATAAACCCTCCAGTTTCAAAAAAGAAATGATGCCGCTAACAAAAGCACCATCGCGTTTAAGAAGATTTAAAAAAAGAAAAGTTGAAAAAACATTAACGCCAATTGAAATAATGCTTGCGAAAAACGGAATCAAGCTGTTTTTAAGCGCAAAAAATGAACGGGCGAGCAACGGCGAAATTCCCTGAAAAACGAAAGCAAAAGCAAAAATCCCCAAAGCGGCGGCTGCCAATCTTGTTTCGTCCCAGGATAAATTTTGTGTCCCGATAATAAGCCTGACAATTTGAGCCCTAAAAATAAATGTCAAAATTGCCAAAGGAACCAAGAAAAAAATGATTTGCCTGGCTGTATAGGAAAAATCCTGCCTAAATTCTTCGCGCTCGGCTCTGGCAATATGATGGCTTAAAGAGGGAAAAACAGACACAACAAAAGAAATTGCAAAAACGCCGATTGGCACGGCTTCAATATTGTAAATAAGATTAAAAATTGCTACGCTGCCGACAACCAAAGTTGAGGCGATAATCGTGCCGACCAGCTGGCTCATTTGCGAAACATCCAGGCTAAGCATGCGCGGCAAAATAAGCTTTAAAATCTGCCTTACTCCTCTGTTTTTTAAATCAAGAATGGGCCGCCATGAAAAACCGAATTTTTTTACGCCCGGAATCTGAATTGCTATATGTAATAAAGCTCCGATGATTACGCCGACCACCACTCCGTAGATTCCCCAAACCGGCGCCAGAAATAAAATGCCGAAAATTATTCCCAAATTATAAAGAATGGGCGCAATGGCAACCAAAGTAAAACTTTTAAAAGAATTCAAAATGCTGGAAAAAACAGTGCTTATGCTAAAAAGCCAAGGCGACAAAACCAAAACTCTTGTCAAATTCACTGTTAATTCATATTTTTGCCCAGAGAAACCCGGACTAATCAGCTTAACAAGGTGCGGGGCCCACAAAAATAGGCCAAAACACAGAAACCCCATTACAATGATAATCAAATTTAATATGGAATTGGCAATATGCCAGGCTTCTTTTTTGTCGCGGTTTAAATACTCGCAAAAAACAGGAATAAAAGCCACGGACAAGGTTGCCAGTATTAAAAAATTGTATGCCAAATCGGGAACTTGAAAAGCGGCAAAATAAGCGTCGAGTTTGTCGCCGGCGCCAAAGGTTCCGACCAACAGTCTTTGCCTGACCATGCCCAGCAGCCGGCTGCCCAAAGCGGCCGCCCCTATTAAGATAGCCGCCGAAGTGATTGTTTGGGCTTTATTACTGAAAATTCCTCCTAAAATCTTCTGTTTTATTTTATTTAGCATTAGAAAATTTAAAATTAAATAGTCTGTCTTGAGTCAAATCAGTTTGTAAATTTGTTTTGCCGGCATCTTGATTAAATCCTCCGGGTAAAGAAATGGCTTGCAGATTTTGGGACCAACTAATTTCAGTTTCAAATTTGCTGCCCGGGCTTCCCGACTGCTTCTGCGCCAATAAAGAAAAATCTGTATCTTTACCAAATATGTCAACTCTGAAAGGAAGACGATATTGATAAATCAAAGTGACCGTCTCGCCCGGACTAACATAAACCCAGTTACCAAAAACCGTCTTACCCGATTCTTCAAAAATATCCGTGCCGGAAGCCTCATCTTTTTTTAAACTTTGTTCTTCTTGGGCCACATCGCTATCAGACCGAAAACCGGCGGCTTGATAATCTATAGGCGATTTGTTTTCTTCTTTTGTTTGGCCGGAAACCCAAATCAATTGGCTGCCCTTTGGCAGATAAACCCGCAAATAATCTGAATTAACTTTATTAAACCAATCAAATTGAGAATTTCCTCCCAAATGATGACGGATAATCTCAAGCGTGTCAATGATTGAACCATCTTCTAATATCTGGCTTGAATGTTTTATTGTTTCATCAATCATTTTGTCTGTTTTATATCCGTTAATATTTGCATTGACTACAGAAAAATAATCCTGTTGCGCCGGCAAAATTTCTCCAGCCCAGCCCTGTTTTTTCACAAATTCTTGAAGTTCTGGCTCGCTGAAATAAACCAAAATATGTTTTTCTTTAAATGCCTGATTAATAATTTTTAAAATTTCCAAATTGTTATTTTTCAATTCTTGCCCGATTTTTTCCATAAATTTTGGCGCAAAATCGGTTAAAATCTTTTTTGGCTGATTGAGCTCTTTGTTATAATCGACTTCCACCTTATATTGCGTTATCTCGGCGAAATTTTGTGCATTGAGTAAAACTTCATATTCGGGCATATCAATCGGTCCTGTCAGCTCAAGAAGATTCTCAATGACTGTCGGCGTCAAACTAATTACTCCATCAACTGTCGGCCCGCCTGTTTTTTCACAAAACCACATCAATTTTTGGGCTGAAGTCGGAAAATCCGCAAACCAATTGGCATCGTGCATGGACCAGGCAGTTGATATTTTTTGAATGGGAGGAGGCGGAATAATTTTTTCTCTTAACTGACCGTCGGCATTAAAAATTCCGTCTATAAAAAGATTTTTTATTTGGCCCTGATCCAAATCCAATAGGCCATAAGTGCCGATAAATCCGCCCGTTGCTCTTGCCTCGGCATTATTTTGAAAAACCAATAAATATTTTTTGGCTTTTTGATTGCCCAGAATTTCCATAAATTTATCAATCCAATCAAGCGCCAGAGCAGCTGATTCTGTAATTTGAGGCATTTTATCCGAAATAATAACCATCTGGGGCTGTATTTGGCTGGAAAGCGCAGAAATTTTAATCTCATCAAGGTTTTGCTTGGCAGAAATCAAAGACCCAAGGCCTGATTCAAGATAATTTCGCGCCTGCAAAATAATATCTAAAAGAGAATTTTTATTTTCCCCGCCGTAAAAATTTATTTCGCTTTTTTGAAAAAGGCCTATCATAGCTGTAAAATCTTGCCCCGCTTTGCTCATATCCTGGCCGGCTTTGATTAAGCGTGTTCGCGAAGAAATATACGAAAAGCCCGGTAATTTTTCCAAGATACTAACGAGCCAACCGCCGGCATCGCTGATTTGCGAATCGGCTGCCGCAAAATAGTTATAAGCATTTTTAAAATTTTCTTCTGCCTTGAAATATTCTGCCTTCTCCAAAGAATCTTTCGCTAAAGTTAAAGCTTGATAAGCTACGAAACCTGAATTTAAAGCATTGTTTTTTGCAATTAAAATTTTATTAATCCAGCCAAACAGAGGAATAAAAGAAAAAATTATTAAAGCGGCAGCTAAAAAAATAAGTAGCGATTTTTTCTTTGCTCCCCATCTAAAAGATTTTTCCGCAGTTTGCTTTCCTAATAAAAATTCTGGTGTTAAAAATTGATTTCCGACAACAAATTCCGGCTGATTGTCTAGTTTTGCTCTGCTCCAAAAAGATAAATCGGGCTCTCGTCCGGATAAATTTTCATTTTCAAAACTTAAAGTCTGCTCGGTTTTAATTTCAAGCGGCTGCTCTTCAATTTGCGGAAAATCAAATTTTTGTTCTTCGACTTCGAGCATTTGCGCTGGTTCGGTTCTTTCTTTGGCTTCAATAATGTTTTTAATCGGGATGCTATAAGCAGTTTCGGCTTCCGATTCTTTCAGCAATTGCTCGGTCGCTTCAATAATATCAAAAACAGAAAGAATTTCTGATTCGTCCGGGATATTGCTTTCAAAAAATTCCGGCCAAAAATCTATCTTTCTTCTCGGATTTTTGGTGATGGCTGGAACGATACTAATAATTTGCTCCGGCTTCTCATTTAAAATCTCCAGATGCTTTAATTTTGGTCTCAAATTAATAATCCGCTGGCTTTGGGGAACGGGATCATCAATCTTTAAATCCAAAAATGCCTCAATTTTTTTGATTTTTTCCAAGTCCAAATCGCCCGACAAAGTACGCGGGCGAACATCAAACATCTGGCTAAAGACAAATCGATAGCCCATAATTAATTAAATTATAGCATATTGTACAAACTTGAGAATTCACAGCTTTATATCTAAATAAAAAACCCGTATAAATCGGGCTTTCTCTATCCGACTTCAAGAATCTTTATTTATTTAATTTTAACTATAAATTTTTAAAGTCTCTCCTACCATTTTTTGCCATGAATATTTTTTTATCTGTTCATATCCAGATGTGATTAATTTTTGTTTCAGGATTTCGTCGCTTAAAACTTTATTTATTTTTTCTGCCATATCCTGAGGATTGGTGGCGTCAAAATAAACCGCGGCTTCGCCCAAAATTTCGGGCAGACAGGTTGATTTTGAAGAAACTACGGGAACTCCGTAAGCCATTGCTTCCAAGGGAGGTAGACCAAACCCTTCGCATAACGAAGGAAAAACATAAATAGCGGAATTACCATAAAGGACCGCTAATTCTTTGTCACTGACGAAATCAGTAAAAATGACTTTGTTAGCCATCTGAGAAAATTTTTCCCTGACATATTTTTTTAATCGTTGATAGAAATAATCCATCTCCCCCACTAAAACCAGCTCCAAATCTTTATTGTTACTAATCAAAGCTTCAAATGCTCCAATCAACTTTTCTAGATTTTTATGCGGATAGGCATTGCCAACATAAAGTAGATATGGTTTAGTCATTCCGTATTTATTTAAATTGGAAATTGGAAATTGGAAATTGGAAATTTTTTGTGGCGTTCCTTCATAAGTGACAATAATCTTTTCCGGCTTTACCCTAAAACATTTAACAACATCGTCTTTTACATAATGAGAGACGGTAATAATTTTTTGAGCTCGCCAAATGGCAAGCCCAATGACTATTTTATAACCTAGATTTTTTAACCAGTATTTTATCGGCCCGAGCGTTGAAGCGCGGCGAGTGGGAAAATGACGCAAAATTAAATCGTGGATTGTCACAACAAATTTGCCAAAATAAAAAATCGGCACATTAAAATGCGGAAAGTGCATTAAATCAACTTTCTGTTGATAGATTTTAAAAGGCATAAAAATCTGTTCGGCTAATGTGTACCAGCGATAATCGGATAAAACTTTATTAAAATTAGGCGCAGCTGGTTCGTATTCATTCCAGTTTTCTTTGCGCAAAAAAATCATATATTCGTTTTCAGAATCTATTTTTTCTAAATTTTCAATAAGTTTTTGAGTATATCGGCCCAATCCCTTGCCTTTGGGCCCATAAAACCGGGCGTCGATGCCTATAATCACGAATCAGCTCACGAATTTTATCACGAATATTCACCAATAATTAGTGATTATTCGTGCTAAATTAGTGATTTTATTAGCGATAGTGTTTCTTCTGCGCACTTATCCCAAGAAAACATTTTTGCCCTTTCCAGTCCGCGCCGGCTCAATTCCCTTTTAAGATTATCGTCAACCAAAACAAGTTCCATTGCCCAAGTCAGCTCTTCAATATCATAAGGGTCAACCATAATTGCCGAATCTCCTACTACTTCGGGCAAAGAAGAGTTAGCCGAAGTGATTGTTGGCACCCCGCAAGCCATCGCTTCCAACGGCGGGAACCCAAAACCTTCAAAAAAGCTCGGGTAGACAAAAAGGGCGGCTAAGTTATACAAATAGACTTTGTCTTCGGGATTAACAAAACCGGTAAAAATTATATGGCTGGCATATTTTGACTCTTTTGCTGCTTTAAAAATCTTTTTATCAAGCCAGCCGCGGCCGCCGGCAATCACCAAATAAAATTCCTCAAAATCTTTATTTTTTTCTTTTAATAACTCAAATGCCCTAATAAGACCAACGATGTTTTTTCGTGGCTCAATGGTTCCAAAATATAAAACGAATTTATCGGGCAAGTGATATTTGTTTTTAATGGAAACTGGGAAACTGGGAAACTGGGAAACTGATATTTTTCGAAATTCTTCCCCTACTCCAGAATAAATTACTTTTATTTTTTTAGTATTAATTTTGTATAAATCAATCAAATCCTGCTTTGTTGATTCAGAAACTGCAATAATCTTATCCGCTTTTTTTGCTTCTTTTTTTGCATTCATTAATAAATTCTGCCAGACACGTTTTCGCCAAGAAAAAAGTTCCGGATGGTATTCAAATGATAAATCATGAAAGGTCATTACTTTTTTGCATTTTTTGCTCAGAGGCGCATTGAAAAAATGGGGATTGAAAAAAACATCCGCTCCTTTAAGCAACCTGTCTATTTTCGGATAATTTAAATATCGAGCGCAAGCAAATAAAAAACGGTTGGGGATTTTAAATTTATGTAATTGGACGTTTGGCAAAGAAATCCAATCATAATCAGGTTTTGTTTTATGAAAAGCATTAAAAAAAAGTTTAAAATTGATATTTTGGTCTAATCTTAAAAGCCGGGATAGAAGATTGATTGCATATTCTTCCACCCCGGTTCTCGTTCTTCGAGTTAAAACTCTTATATCAATTCCAATTGTCATCTTCTTTTAACAGTACAATAAAAATTCCTAAAATCCCTCCGCAGATTAAAGCAAGCACACCATACAGAATGAAATTTGCCTGATTTTTGGATATGATTGGTTCTCCGCCCAAAATCGTAAAAATTACATTGCCCGAATATTTACTGGCCAAATCGGCTTTTTCCTGTAAAACCGAAATAAGGGCTTTGGAAATTTTTGCGGCATCTTGAGGCTGGCTGACCAAAAATTCTGTTGACACGTATTGAGAAGCCATTTTTTGTGCTTTTATCGAGCCGGAAAAAAGATATTTTATTGGCGCCACACCTGCTTTTTGATAAACCGCATCTATGACTTCGGGACTTTCGGCCCACTGCGAAACCGTATCGGAAAATTCATTCGCCGCTTTAACGCTCCAATAGCCGTCAAACTGATAATCCTGAGTTGGCTGATTAACTTGACTAAAAACCGAAAGCGAAAGAGATATGCTATATTCTCTGCTTTGCCACACAAAAAAAGCTTCAACCAGAATTATCACTATGCCGGCAAAAATTAAAAGGAATTTAAAGTTTTTTTTGATGATTAAATAAAGTTTTTTAAAATCCATATATTTAGTTTTTAGTTTATGGTTTTTAGTTTATGGTTTTTAGTATGCTCTTCCCAGCAATTCTGGACAAAATCTTTTATCTTTTCTTTAAAAATTTCTTTATCAAATGGCATGGCTTGTTCTCTGATTATTTGAGGATTAAAATCTTTTGAATTAAATTGTTTTAGTACCGAAACCAAAGAATTAGCTGTCTGCGTTTTAAAAAATAAACCAGACACTCCCTCTTTTACTATCTCCAAAGCGCCTCCGGCCTGATAAGCAATCACCGGCCGGCCCGAGGCCATTGCTTCAACCGCTGTTATGCCAAAATCTTCTTCTTGAGGAAAAATGAGAGCCTGGCATTTGGCATAAAGTTCGCGCAGTTTTAAATCCGAGACTAATCCTAAAAACTCAATATTGGGGCCGGCTATTCGCCGCAGTTTGCCAGAGTCGGGTCCGTCACCTACAATTTCTAAAGGCGCTCCCAATAAATTAAAAGCTTTTATGGCAATATCAAGGCGCTTATAAGGAAGAAATCTGGCAACCAAAAGAAAAAAGTTATCAATTTTTTCAGAGATATAAAAAAGTTTTGCATTAACAGGAGGATAAATAACAACGGATTTTTTCTGATAATACTTTTGAATACGTGAAGCAACAAAATAGGAATTGGCAATAAATTTATCCGGCCGCTCGGCGGCTGCCTGGTCCCAAACCCGCAAATAATTCATGAAAAGGGGTATCAACTTTTTTATAAAGCCGGGATACCCAAATTCTCTGATATATTTATGGCTGTCATCCCAGGCATAGCGAGTCGGAGTATGACAATAGCAAATATGAAGGGTGCTTGGACGCGTAATTATCCCTTTGGCAAAGCTGGCCGAATCGGAAATAACCAAATCGTATTTTGAAAAATCAAACGATTCAACACCCAAAGGCATCAGCATCAAAAACGGCCGGTGATGCGATTTGACAAACGGAATTTTTTGAAGGAAAGAAGTTTTAATCCTTCGATTATCAAAAGCATATCCTGTTTTTGCCCGATCATAAATCAAAGTAAAAATCGGCGCATCCGGCCAAATTTCGCAAAATGCCTCCAAGACACGTTCTGCCCCTCCATATTGATTTAAATAATCATGAACCAGTGCTACGCGCATAAAGTTGATATTACATTCTAACACTCTTGGGGCAGAACCAGGAA